>JBMOPR010000371.1:0-2288 GCA_049323075.1 Pseudomonadota bacterium | reverse complement strand
AACTGGATGCACTGTTCGATTCACTGCAGGACGACCGCAGTGTGCGCGCCGTAGTCATTCGCGGCTGCAACGGACATTTCTGCGCGGGTGGCGACATCAAGGACATGGCCAATGCCCGCGCCAAGGCGATGGCGGCAACGAGCGATCCCACCGCCTCTTTCTATGAGCTGAACCGCGCGTTCGGCCGGGTGTTGTTGCGCGCCAACGAGTTGCCGCAAGTGCTGATCACCGTGCTGGAAGGCGCCGTTCTGGGCGGAGGCTTTGGTCTGGCCTGCGTTTCCGACGTGGGCATCGCCATGCGCTCCGCGCAATTCGGCATGCCTGAAACGTCCCTGGGCGTGATCCCGGCCCAGATTGCGCCGTTCGTGGTACAACGCATTGGCCTCACCCAGGCGCGCCGGCTGGCGCTGCTGGGGGAACGTTTCGATGGCGCGGAAGCCGTGCGTCTGGGTATCGCGCATTTTCTCGCGCAGGATGCCGGCGACATTGAAAAACTGCTCAACGATGTGCTGAACAAAGTAAAACTGTGCGCACCGGACGCCAACCGCAACACCAAGGCACTGATGCATCGCGTCGGCCGAATGGAGATGGAAAAGCTGCTTGATGGCGCCGCGCGGGAATTCGCAACCGCCGTGCAAGGCGCCGAGGGCACTGAAGGCACCGTGGCCTTCGTGCAAAAACGTCCGCCCAGCTGGGCTCAATAAAGGTCGAGGATTCAGATGCCGGTATTTACCAAGCTGCTGGTGGCCAATCGCGGTGAAATCGCCGCCCGCGTCATGCGCACCGCTAAGAAAATGGGGTATCGCACTGTCGCTGTCTACAGCGACGCCGACGCCAACGCTTTCCATGTCACCCAGGCCGACGAAGCCGTGCACATCGGCCCCTCCGCCGTGGGACAATCCTATCTCAACATTGCCGCCATCATCGCCGCCGCCCAAAAAACCGGCGCCGACGCGATTCATCCCGGTTACGGTTTTCTGTCGGAAAATGCCGTTTTTGCACAGGCCTGCGCCGACAACCACATCCTGTTCATCGGCCCCACCGCCCGTGCCATTGAACTGATGGGATCGAAGCGGCAATCGAAAATCGCCGTGCAGAAACATAACGTGCCCACCATTCCCGGCTACGACGGCGAAGACCAGGCCCTCGACACCCTGAAACAGGAAGCCGCCCGCATCGGCACCCCGCTGATGATCAAGGCCTCGGCCGGGGGCGGCGGCCGCGGCATGCGTCTGATCAGCGATCTGGGCGAACTGGACGCCGCGCTCAAATCCGCGCGCTCGGAAGCGGAGAACGCCTTCGGCTCCGGCGAACTGATTCTGGAAAAAGCCGTCATCAATCCGCGTCACGTGGAAATCCAGATTTTCGGCGACACCCACGGCAACATCGTCCATCTGGGCGAGCGTGACTGCTCGATCCAGCGTCGCCATCAAAAAGTGGTGGAGGAAGCACCCTCGCCCGCCGTGAATGCCGACCTGCGCGCACGCATGGGTGCTGCTGCGGTGAACGTGGCGAAACTGGTGGATTATGTGGGGGCCGGCACCGTGGAATTTCTGCTGGATGCCAGCGGCGAGTTCTATTTCCTGGAAATGAACACGCGCCTGCAGGTGGAGCACCCGGTCACCGAACTGGTCACCGGTCAGGATCTGGTGGAATGGCAACTGCGGGTGGCTGCCGGAGAACCGCTGCCGCTGCAGCAGCACGAAATCGAACTCAAGGGTCACGCCATCGAAGTGCGCCTGTATGCCGAAGACCCGGCGCAGAACTACCTGCCGCAGACCGGCCCGGTCCATTTCTGGCACTGGGAAGACCTGCCCGGCACCCGCGCCGACCACGGCGTGCGCGTCGGCAGCGACATCAGCCCGTTCTACGATTCCATGCTGGCCAAGATGATCGCCTGCGCACCGGACCGCAGCACCGCCATCCGCAAGCTCGACCGCCTGCTGGAAAACACGGTGCTGCTGGGTACCACCACCAACAAGCACTTCCTGCGGCAGCTGATCACCCAGCCGTCCTTTATGGAAGGAGGTGCCACCACCGCCTTCATCAGCCAGCACCAGCAGGCCCTGGTGCCACCGCCTGCGTTCACGCCGGCCATCGCCGCACTCGCCGCCGCACTCTGGGCGCGGCACCACAGCCAGCCGGGGGTGCCCAATCCGCACCGTACCACCCCGGTATTGCTGCAGGCTGGCGACAAGCAGATACACCTGGATGTGATTGCCGGCGCCGGGCCAACCAGGCAGGTCAAAGGGCCGGACTTCGCCGTCGAACTCCAGCTGCTGGACCAT
>JBMOPR010000370.1:0-2295 GCA_049323075.1 Pseudomonadota bacterium | reverse complement strand
TTGATGCTTGAATTGTTCGCTCCAGGTGTGAGCGAACACCAGTTGCGCATCCGGATCACAATAGGTGTTGATCAGGTCTACCGCGCGGGTCAGCAGATCGGGCATCACATTGATGGCGGATTTGTTTTGCAGGTAGCGTTCCGTGGCCTCGGCGAACACCACTTCGCCTGCCGCATTGACGATGGCGATTGCGCTGTCATGAAATGTGGTGGCCAGTCCGATGTAATTTCTTTTTGCAGGTTCCTTCACATGATCCTTCACAAAATCACCTTTCGAGACTTCTGATTGTGAGTAAGGCGTGTCCATTCGATGGCAGGGCGTGTGCCTTGCCCGGCGTCAGTGTCACCTATTTTGTACAGAGCGGCGAATCCATTTTTTGGCTGATAGGTTCTACAATCAAGGCTGGGCCGCACCAGCAGCATGTTTACCTGTAAAGGCGTTCTCCTTCATGAAGATTTTTGTTGCAGTTTCGTTTCACGGCTTTGGTCATCTGGCCCAGGTCGCGCCGCTGGTCAACACGCTGTTTGCGCGCCATCCGGACTGGCAGCTTGTCCTTCAGTGCGCCGCCGGTCGCGAGCTGCTGCAGCACTGGATCACGCCGGATTTCATTCATGTGCAGGTGGCGACCGATCCGGGTATTCCCATGCACAATGCATTGCGGGTGGATGCGGCAGAAACCTGGCGTCAGTACCGGCTGGATAACGCGCGCAACCAGGACGATGTGGCGGGCCTGCAGAAATTGTTGGCGTTGCACCGGCCGGATCTGGTGCTGTCCAATATCGGTTACCGTGTGGCGCGGGCAGCGTCGCAGCTGAGCATCCCCTGTTTTCATTTCTGCTCGCTGAACTGGGCGGATTCGTTTTATCCCTACTGTGCCGGGCAGGCAGAAGCGACGGCGATCTATCAGGCCCTGTGTGACGACTACAACCAGGCCGAGGTTTTTTTTCGTCTGCCGCCGTACATGCCCATGCCGGGTTTGAAAAACCGGGTGGATGTGGGGCCCGTGTGCAGGGTGGGTCGGAAGCAGGATCTTCACGCCCATTTCGGGCATGAGCCCGACGTGCGCCATGTGCTGGTGACCATGGGTGGCATGCCCTATCCGTTGCCATTCGAGCGCTGGCCACAGCGCAGCGATCTTTTTTTCATCCATGCGGGTGCACCCACCACTCCACGGGCTGATCTGATCAATCTGGCTGACTGCGGTATATCCCATCTGGATCTGGTGGCCAGTTGCGCGGTGATACTCACCAAGCCGGGTTACGGCACGTTCATGGAAGCCGCCTGCAGCGGCACGCCGGTGCTCTATGTGTCCCGGGGCGACTGGCCCGAGCAGCCCCCGCTGCTGGCATGGCAGCGGCAGCACGGGTATTGCCGGGAGATCACGGAAACGCAGTTCCAGCAGGGCTATTTTGTGGACGACATCGAGCAGGCTGTTGTGGCAGCCCGCAGTGCACAGTATGCGGAGCGGGTTTCCCCCACGGGAATTGATGAAATTATTGCCCGGATTGAACTGCAGCTGGGTAAAAGCGGCGGGGATACGTAGAACGCTCGGGCCGGAAAGAAAAAAGGGCGGAAGGAAAAATAAAACGCCAGAACGCCGTTATGGTCGTCCTGGCGAGTCGTGCCCAGGAAAAGCAGCACCAACCAACATCACTCTTTCAACTTCATTCAACGCGGGGAATGCCGGCGCCGTACAGGGGCGGCGCCGGCGAGAAACAGGTCATGAGCCAAATCCTGTTTCCTAATCCCATAGTCAGTAGGCGCGCAAACAAACAGGAATTTTCGGCGCAAAAAAATGGCATTTTGGTATTAATGCACATTTTTGCTGGTGCCAAGGGTCGGACTGGGGGAACCTGAGGGCGATATTGGAGGTCTCCTGTCAGATGTCTGCACAGACGGTTATCAGGTTGTGATAGCCGGCCTTTATCCCCTCATCTGCACCATTCGGAGAGTCTTGCCATGAATACCCGCAGCTTGTTGGATCAGCTTTTCCAGTCCGGCAGTGAACTACTTGCCAGGCAATCCGGCGTTTCCAGACCGTCCGGCGGTGCGTCTGGCGCTCCGACGGGCGGTAATGATCCCCTGTCCGGCTTTTTGTCCGGCGCTGCCGGCGGCGCTTTGGCGGCCGGCGCCATGAATCTGCTGATGGGCAACAAGAAGGCGCGCAAGGTCAGTGGCAACCTGGCGATGTACGGCGGGCTGGCGGCACTGGGAGTGGTTGCCTACAAAGCCTATGACAACTGGCAGAAAAACCAGCCCGGCATGGTCATGCATGAACCGCGCACGATCGACCGC
>JBMOPR010000369.1:0-2297 GCA_049323075.1 Pseudomonadota bacterium | reverse complement strand
CGCTGGCACGGGTGGCATTGTTGGGCATGCTGCCATCGCCCAGGGAATAGTGCATGCCCAGGGGACGCACATCCTGGCCGGCCGGCGGATTGCGGAAGTAGTGGACGAAGTTGTTGCCATCGGCAATGTCGACGTAATGCTGCATCATGGCCAGCACGAAGGTGAGTTCGGCGCCGTTGGCGTTCTGCGGCACCACGTGGCTGGTCATGTCATCCCAGAAGGTGGATTCCGAGAAGATGTGCATCAGGCTGCCGGCACCGTTCACCAGGTACGCTCCTGCCAGATCGGGCGCCACCGCGCCAATGGCCGTGCCCAGCATTGCGCCCAGCGACATGCCGTCAAACATCACGCGGGAACCGTCCAGCCGTGGCACATTGGGGTATTCGCTGCTGCGCCACTGGGACAGGGCCTGCGGCAGAGCCTGGTGCGCATGATTGATCACCACGCTATGGTCCACCGTGGCCTGCACGAACATGCCCAACAGGTGCATGATGGTCATGGGCGATTGCACCGCCACCACGATCGAGGGCTCCTTGTTGCCGGTGACCTTGATGCGGCTGCCGTGGTTCGGGTGGTCGATGGCGAACGTGGCCATGCCAAGACGATCACCCATGACATAGCCGGATTTGGTGAGTTCCTTGAAGTTGCCCAGGCCATGACCCCAGATCGAAATGGGAATGGCAGTGTCCTGGTTCCATTTTGGCAGGGTCAGGACAAAATCCGTGCGGCCCAGGGCCGGGTCCAGAATCGGCTGGTAAGGAGGGTAAACGCCACCATCCGCGGAACGGAAGTTCACCAGGGACAGCTCGCCTTTCAGCGTCACCAGCCCGTGCTCGGGATCACCCAGGCTGTCGCGCTTTTCCAGCCTGGTGACGATGCTGGGGTAGTTCAGGGCAGTCTGCACCATGGTTTTCATGGGCGTGGTGACATCGGCCTCGGTGCGCACGGTAAACCAGGTCAGGGACAGAATGTCACTGCGGGCGATGCCATTGCGGTCCACCACGTCCAGGGCGCCCTTGTACGCAGGCTGGACAAAATAGCCACCCCTGTTGGTGAGCACCTTTGCCATGCCTTCGCTGGGTACGAAGGTGGTGGTATTGCCTACGGCCGCATCGAACGGGGTTTTCAGCAGTACCGCCGCGTACTTCCTGCCAAATTCAAAGCGGGACCGGGGCCAGGCAATGATCACCGGGCGCTTTTCGCGGAAGTCACGCTGCGGATTGGCGACATGACTGAGAGACACCACCATGGGAATCTGCTCGTCGGTTTCCATGTCGAACACCACCACATGGCCGGCACCGTCTGCAGGAATCTCGTGCACTGGCCAGCTCTGCAATTCGAACAGTACAGGCCCCAGCGCGGAAAAGCCGTTGCTGTTGTTGAAAATCTTGCTGGGCTGGAACGTGGCAGGGAACTGGCTTTTTACCGGGAAAATCTGGTGTGTGGCGCCGTTGACGTTACGATCCAGGATGGAATCGCTGTAATTGTAGGTACCGGTCAGATTGCGGAAAAGATCGCTGGGGAACGGCAGGCCACAGGCATTCACCGCCACCGGGTTGCAGGAGCTGGCCGCCGAGAAACCTGCGGCGGACGCGGCCACCGATCCCGCCAGCAAAGCCGAGCCCATCATCAACCGGCACAATCCCTTGCCCCAGCCAGACCATCCGATGCGTGACATAGTATTTCCCATTGGTCGTCTCTCTCTGCACTCTCTGCGCGGCGGTCAACCGGCTTGCCGCTGACAGAACTGACGCAACCATTCGGCAACTTCGGGATGCTTGACGACGGACTGGTGGTCCGCCTGAACGGTTTGCCATTTTATGTTTTTATTGGTGTCGCCCCAGCCCAGATCGTCGCGCCCGTGCGAATGCAACGCGGCCTTGATGAGGGTGATGTCGGCGTTTTCAAGCTCGTCTCCCTTTCCGTAGGTTTCCAGGCTTTTTAAACGCTTGCGATAGGCGACACTCCACTCTAGCAACAATTCCTCTGTAACTTCAATGTGCAAAGTAGCGAGATATTGTTTCAGCCATTTCAGTTTTGTGAGCAGGTCCGGTTGCTGGTTGAATTCGGCAAAATCCTGAATTGAAAGGCCCAATTCCACCGCAAACATCAGCACCTGGAAATCGGCATCGAACGTGATCGGGTGCAGGCCGACGCCGAAGCCGCTGTCCAGCATCACCAGTTGGGGCAGCGGACGTTTCACTGCCGCCAATTGTTTCAGCATTTCATAGCCTTGCACACCGCCCATCGACCAGCCCACCAGGATAACGGACTGAAGGTCGAGGCCTGCTTGGTCT
>JBMOPR010000368.1:0-2302 GCA_049323075.1 Pseudomonadota bacterium | reverse complement strand
TCCGTCTTCGCTGCACAACTTCGGCAACCGCGTCGGTGCGGCGCTGAAAAAAGCGCGGCAATCGGTGCAGACGCTGCTGGGCGCTGAACATGATTCGGAAATCATTTTCACCTCCTGCGGCACTGAATCCGATTCCACCGCCATCCTGTCGGCTCTGAAGGCCCAGCCCGACCGCAAGGAAATCATCACCACCACTGTCGAGCATCCGGCCATTCTCACTTTGTGTGATCAGCTGGCGACTGAAGGTTACACCGTGCACAAACTGGAAGTGGACAACCGGGGGCGGCTGGATCTGGATGTCTACAAATCCCTGCTGTCGGACAACGTGGCCATCGTCAGCGTCATGTGGGCGAACAACGAAACCGGCACCCTGTTCCCTGTGCTGGAAATGGCGCAGCTGGCGGACGAAGCCGGCATACTGTTTCACACCGACGCGGTGCAGATCGTGGGAAAACTGCCGATCGATCTGAAAAGCACATCGATTCACATGCTGTCGCTGTCTGGTCACAAACTGCATGCGCCCAAGGGCGTGGGCGTACTGTACCTGAAGCGCGGCACCCGCTTCCGTCCGTTGCTGCGGGGCGGCCATCAGGAGCGCGGCCGTCGTGCCGGCACTGAAAATTCCGCCAGCATCGTCGCGTTGGGCAAGGCAGCGGAACTGGCGCTGCAGCACATGGAGCACGAAAACACCGTGGTGAAAGCACTGCGCGACAAACTGCAGGCAGGCATTCTGGCCAGCGTGCCCAATGCTTTCGTCACCGGCGATCCCGACAACCGTCTGCCCAACACGCTGAACATCGCATTTGAATATATCGAAGGCGAAGCCATTCTGCTGTTGCTGAACAAGGCCGGCATCGCAGCGTCGAGTGGATCAGCTTGCACGTCCGGCTCACTGGAGCCGTCCCATGTGATGCGGGCGATGGGCATTCCCTACACCGCCGCCCATGGCACCGTGCGGTTCTCGCTGTCCCGTTACACCACCGAAGATGAAATTGACCGGGTGATTGCCGCGGTGCCGCCCATCGTGGCCCAGCTGCGCAAGCTCTCGCCCTACTGGAGTGACAACGGCCCGGTGGCCGAGCCGGAAAAAGCGTTCGCGCCTGTATATGCCTGAACAATGGCAGTGGTTGATCCAGGTTGTGAAAGTTCCAGGTTGTGGAGTGGCAGCATGACAACGATTGTGATCGATGACACCACATTGCGCGATGGCGAGCAGAGTGCCGGTGTCGCCTTCAGCGCCGAGGAAAAACTCAGGATTGCGACCGGACTGGCGCAACTGGGTGTTCCCGAACTGGAGATCGGCATTCCCGCCATGGGCGACATGGAACGTGAGGTCATGAGCGCAATCGCCGCGTTGCGGCTGCCATCCCGCCTGCTGGCCTGGTGCCGGCTCAACGACGCCGATCTTGCAGCGGCCCGTGGCACCGGCGTTCACATGGTGGATCTTTCGGTGCCGGTGTCCGATCAGATGCTGCAGAAAAAGCTCAATCGCAATCGCAACTGGGCCCTGCGAGAAATTACACGGCTGGTGGCGCGAGCCCGCGATCTGGGCTTCGAGGTCTGCATCGGCTGTGAAGATGCCTCCCGCGCCGATATCGAATTTGTCGCCCGCGTTACCGAAACCGCGCAACGGGCCGGCGCCCGCCGCCTGCGCTTCGCCGACACGGTGGGCGTGATGGAACCTTTCAGTGTTTTCAGCAAGATCCGCTTCCTGCGCGAACGCAGCGATCTCGAACTGGAAATGCACGCCCACGACGATTTCGGCCTCGCCACGGCCAATACCCTGGCCGCTGTCGTGGCGGGCGCAACGCATATCAACACCACGGTTAATGGCCTGGGCGAGCGCGCCGGCAATGCGCCGCTGGAAGAATGCGTGCTGGCACTGAAGCATCTGCACCAGATCGATACTGGCATCGACACGCGCGGCATTCCGGAATTGTCTGCATTGGTGGCACGCGCGTCGGGCCGTCCGGTGGCCTGGCAGAAAAGTGTGGTGGGCGCCGGTGTCTTCACCCACGAAGCCGGCATTCACGTGGATGGTCTGCTGAAGGATCGCCACAACTACGAAGGATTGAATCCGGATGAACTGGGCCGTGCCCATGTGCTGGTGCTGGGCAAGCATTCCGGTGCCCACATGGTGAAAACCAGTTACCAGACAATCGGCATCCAGTTACAGGAATGGGAAACGGCAGCCCTGTTGCAACGCATCCGCCGCTTTTCCACCGAGTACAAGCGGGCGCCGGCTGCGGCGGACCTGCAACAATTTCACGACGAACTGCGCATGGCACGCGCAGTAGCCGGA
>JBMOPR010000367.1:13514-20704 GCA_049323075.1 Pseudomonadota bacterium | reverse complement strand
GCCCTGGCCGAAATCCTTGCGGAACTGCTGCTGGATCAGCTGGCGCGCCAGTGCGGCGGAACAGGGGCAGGTGGAGGAATAGGGAATCTCCACCCGCAGTTCGAAATGGAAGCCGTCGGTGTCTTCAGTGGCAATGATGCGGGACGGGTAGGCCTTCCAGCCGGAATATTCGCTTTTCAGCGCCGGGCGGCGGGCCAGGAATTCAAAGCGGAAGTCGACATAGGCCTGGTCGCTGAGGCCCTGGTGGGATTCCAGGAAGCGCCCCAGCAGGTTGCGCAGGCTGCTGGCGGTGAGCACCTGGCTGCAGGCTTCGTCCAGCAGCAGGTACAGCCGGGACATGTGAATGCCCTTGGCCTCGGGATTGACCAGATTGACGTAGGCCTGGGCCTTGGCAACTGAATGTGTGATGACCCCGCTGCGGGTCGGAATTGCCAGCGGTACCTCGATCTCGCTCATGCCCACCCAGTCCAGCAGGCCGGGGGCCTTGGGCTGGGACACGGACGCGATATCAGGCATCGATTTACTGCCCATTGACGACAAATCCAGAAATTTCATGCAAGGGGTCTCCCCCACCTTAGGGACTCGGTAAATTAACCCACAGGGTCGGTTGCTTTACAAGCGCCGAAAATGACGCCGGATTCTAAACCAATCGGCCATGTTCCGAAATCGAATTGACCCGTTGGCGCACCCGCAAGACCATTAAACACCCTGCAGACGCCTCGAATTGAACACTTGGCCGAGTAAATTGGTCAAGTATTATTATCCTATGGTGATGATATCCGGCGACTATCAGACACCGCGCAGCCCCCTTGCCACACAGTAAAATGAGTCACTCTGTCATGGATAAATCCCCGCTGCTTCCATAAGATTGGGGCTTGTGCCGTCTGCCTTACAAAGACAATAAGACTTAGGAAAACTTCCCCGTGAACCAGGACGCTACGCCCAACCCGTACGAGATTCCGGCCGCCACGCTGGCAACATCCCGCGATCAGGCGCCACGCCGGGTGCCCGCCATGAACGGGCTGGACTGGGTGGTATCGGCGTGGGCCATCTTCCGGCAACGTCCTGGCCTGTTCATTGGCATGACCCTGCTCATGGCCATCATTAACTTTGCCCTTGGCATGCTGCCCCTGATCGGCATGCTGGCCTCGCTGCTGAGCCCGGCGCTGATCGGCGGCTTCGCGCTGGCGACCTGCAAGGTGGATCGCGGTGAACCTGCCGATATCGGCGACCTGTTCGCCGGGTTCAAGCAGAATTTCAGCCAGTTGCTGGTGGTGGGCGCCATATTCCTGGGTATCAGCTTTGTGCTGTTGCTGGTGGGCGGCATCGTGGTGGGGATCTGTCTTGCGCTGGGGCTGGACTTCGACAGGGGGTTGTCGCCGGGCTTGCTGGTAGCGGGCATCATGGCGCTGATGTTGTCTATGCTGCTGATCATGATGCTGTTCATCACCATGAGCTATGCCGCCATGATGGTGATGCTGGGCAATTTTGAGCCCGTTGCGGCGTACCGTCAGGCATTCAATGCCTTTTGGGTGAATATCCTGCCGTTTCTGGTCTTTGGCGTGGCCAGCGGCCTGCTGTATGCGCTGTGCATGCTGCCGCTGCTGCTGGGCCTGATCGATACCACATTGATGCTGGCCGGCATTGTTCCGATGCTGCTTCTGCTGCTATTGCTGGTGTCGCCCTGGATGACCGTCGCGATCTACACCGGCGTCAAGGACATGTTCGACGGCGTTGCCAACACCGCCCGGGCCGGGTCGTAGCGGAAAGCGCCCATGATCCAGCGCGTCCTCGCCATCCTGCTTCTGCTTTCCGGGCCCTGCACGGCGGCACTGGGTGGTGACCTGTTCGACCGCACCGCCGCCCGCTACGAACTGGAACCGGAGCTGCTGCGCGCCATCGCCAAGGTAGAATCGAACCTGTATCCCTGGGCCATCAATATCAACTGGGAAAGCTTCAAGCCGGAATCGCCCTACCAGGCGGTGCGGCTGATCCGCAAGGTGCGCCAGAATCCCTGGCTGCTGCGGGTAGACTATGCCAGCGAGTCCCACCGCCTGTTTTTCCCCTCGGGGCGGGCGGCACAGCAGGCCCTGGCGGGGTTGCGGCAACGCGCCACGCTGATGGGCATCGATCCGCCCCATCAATGGGAAATCCGCAAACTGGACGTGCGCAGCGTCGATATCGGCCTGATGCAGATCAACTGGAAATTCCACGGCGAGCATTTTGAGTCGATGGAAGAGCTGTTCGACCCCGCCACCAATCTGGACTATGCCGCGCGCTTCCTGCGCCAGTTGCTGAAGGAACACGGCGATACGGAAACCGCCGTGGCCCACTACCACAGCAGTACCACCCACTTTCAGGAAATCTACCTGAAGAATTTCCGTGCCGTGTACGAGCAGCAGCGGCTGCTGGCCCGGCGCGAGGAATAACGCCGCCCGGCGCTTTCGTTGTCTATAGTTTCCATACTGCACACTTCAAGAGGATCTTGTTCATGGGAACCATTATCACGCTCGTCGTCATTGCTGCCGTGGTGTTCTATTTCATCTCGATCTACAACAAGCTGGTGGCGCTGAAAAACCGCTTCAAGAATGCGTTTTCCCAGATCGACGTGCAGCTGCAGCGGCGCTATGACTTGATCCCCAATCTGGTGGAAACCGCGAAAACCTACATGCAGCACGAGAAGCAGACGCTGACCGCCGTGATCGAGGCACGCAACGAGGCGGCGGCAGCGGCCAAAGTGGCGGCCGCGCACCCGGAGGATGGCAAGGCAATGCGCGCACTGGGTGGCGCCGAAGGAGCGCTCGGCGGCGCGCTGGGCAAGTTCTTCGCGCTGTCGGAAAGCTATCCCGACCTGAAGGCCAACACCACCATGAACCAGCTGATGGAAGAGCTGGCTTCCACCGAAAACCGGGTGGCCTTTTCGCGCCAGGCGTTCAACGATTCCGTCATGGAATACAACACGTACCGCGAGCAATTTCCCAACAGCATCGTGGCCGGAGGCCGCTTCCCGCAGGCAGAACAGCTGGAAATCGAAGACAAGGAAGCGCGCAAGGCAGTCAAGGTCAACTTCAGCTAAGCCACCATGTCCTTTTACGAAAACCAGCACCGCGCGCGCCGTCAGACCGGTGTTCTGGTTGCCTATTTCGTGGCGGCTGTGGTGCTGATCGTTGCGGCAGTGAATCTGGTGCTGTATGTCGCACTGTTCATGATGGGCGATCAGCAGAAAATTGCACTGGGCGACTGGGTGCGTTCACCGGCCTGTGCCGGCATTGCGCTGCTCACATTGCTGGTGATTGGCTTTGGCAGTCTGCTGCGCATCGCACAATTGGGCCGGGGTGGCGGCGTCGCGGTGGCAAAGATGGCCGGTGGCGTACCGCTGGACCCGAACACCCGCGATCTGAAAGAACGCACGCTCATTAACGTGACAGAGGAAATGGCGATCGCGTCGGGCACACCGGTGCCGCGCATTTTCATTCTGCGCAATGAAGCGGGCATCAATGCGTTTGTCGCGGGCACGCAACCGTCCAACACCGTGCTGGCGGTGACTCAAGGCACGCTGGATAACCTGACGCGGGAAGAATTGCAGGGCGTGATCGGGCACGAATTTTCCCACATCCTGAACGGCGACATGGGCATGAATCTGCGCCTGATCGGGATTTTGGCGGGCATTCTGCTGATCGGGCAGATCGGTGAGTTTCTGCTGCGGGGCGGGGTTCGCGCCAGGGGTTCGCGCGATCGCAAAGGCGAGCTGCCACTGGCATTGATGGGCATGGCGTTGATGGCCGTTGGCTACATCGGTCTGTTTTTCGGCCGGCTGATCAAGGCTGCCATTGCGCGGCAGCGGGAGTTTCTGGCGGATGCGTCGTCGGTGCAGTTCACCCGCAATCCGGACGGTATTGCCGGTGCGCTCTATGCGATTGGCCAGCACGGCAACCACGCCTTGCTGACGACGCGCCATGCCGAGGACATGAGTCATCTGTGTTTCGGTCAGACGCTGAAAGTAAGATTTGGCGGCCTGCTGGCCACCCATCCGCCCATTGACGAACGCATCAGAGCCATCGATCCGAACCTGCTGCCGCGACTGAAAGCGCGTTTTCGCCAGCGCACGCTGAGCACGGCCGTCGGGGAAGCAACGGGCAATGCCGAGACAGCGGCAGGATTTGCAGGTGCGAACGTTGCCGCCACTGCAACCGATACTGTTGAATCCACCCCCATCGCTGCCAGCGCCCACCAGATCAAGGCCTCCATCGGCACCCCGACGCCGCAGCACGCGGACTACGCCCACCAGCTGCACGATTCGATTCCTGCCCCGCTGCTGCAGATCGCCCATGATCCGGCGCTGGCGGAAGCCGTGCTGTACGGGCTGTTGTTCCTGCACCTGCGCAGTCACGGCAATGAAAGCGTGCAAATGATCCAGAATCAAACCAGCGCAACCTGCGCGCAGAAAGCGGTGGAAAGTTACAACGCACTGAAAGCCGCCGGCGAGGCCATCCGGCTGCCGCTGCTGGATATCGCTTTATCCACTTTGAAAGCAGCGGACGCCGCCACCCAGAACCGTATCATCGCCACCTGCCAGCAGTTGATCGACATCGACCGGCGCGTGAGCCTGAGCGAATTCATTTACGGTTATCTGATACGGCAGGCGCTGAATCCACCGAAACGGCCGCAGCGTTCCATCAAATCGTTCCAGACACTGGAAGCATCGCTGGCCACCCTGTTCAGTGCCATCGTGCAAAGCAGCGGCGAACCGGCCGAGGCCCAGGCGCGCAATTTCAAACGCATCATGGCGACGTTTACGAAAGCCGACTGCAGCGCCTATCTGCAGATGGCGCCCTCGCCCAAGCAGATGACGGCGGCACTGGATCAGCTGAACCGGCTGACGCCACTGCTGAAGCAACCGGTGATCGACACCTGCGTGGACTGCGCATTGCACGACGGCAAAACAACGCAGCGGGAAGTGGAAGTGTTGCGTGCGGTGTGCGAGGCGCTGGAATGTCCGCTGCCACCGGTGTTGCCGGCTCCGGCCAGGGCGGCCTGATCGCGCCGGCTATTCCGTATTTTCCTGCCGGTACGGCAACCACTCACCCGCTGCTTCCTGGTAACGCAGGCTCTCCGCCTGCTCCCATTCCAGAAAGCGGGCGATGGCATCGCGAAAGGCGGGATGCTCGATCCAGTGGAACGACAGGGTCGGCACCGGTTCGAATCCGCGCAACAGCTTGTGTTCGCCCTGGGTGCCCGGATCAAACCGCTGCAGGCCACGGCGGATACAATACTCGATGCCCTGGTAAAAACAGGCTTCGAAATGCAGGCATTCCACTTCTTCCAGCGCGCCCCAGTGCCGTCCGTACAACGTGGTGTCATCGTGGAAGCAGAGCGCGGCGCCGATCATCCGCCCGTCCCGCAGGGCCTGCACCATCATGATCTGCTGCGGCCGTGCAGCGCCGATGCGACGAAAAAATTCCGCGTTCAGATACGGCTGCTGGCCACGTACCCGGTAGGTGTTTTCATAACAGTGATAGAACTGCTGCCAGTCGCGGTCCGATAATTCACTGCCTTCCCGCGTCAGCAGCGTCACACCCTGTTCCGCCACCCGTTGCCGCTCGCGGCGGATGCTCTTGCGTTTGCGGGATTTCAGCCGGGCCAGGAAATCGTCGAAGCTGGCGTAGCCGTAATTGCGCCAGTGAAACTGGGTGTCGTGCCGTGGCAGCAGATCACGGCGATCAAATCCCGCGGGCAATGCGTCTGCGAACAGCAAATGCCAGCCGGAGCCCGCCATCGCCCGCACCTCCGCCTGCACATGTTCCACCGCCAGCTGCAGCAACGCCGCCACATTTTCGCCCGGCTTCACCCACCAGCGCGGCCCAACACTGGGCGTGAACGGCACCGCCGTGATCCATTTCGGGTAGTAGTGCAACCCCTGCTGCCGGTAGGCCTGGGCCCAGCGCTGATCGAATACAAACTCGCCCCAGGAATGCCCCTTCTGATACACCGCCATGAAAAAAACCGGCTCGCCGGCCCGTTCGATCCAGATATGGCGCGGCTGCCAGCCAGTCTGCGCGCTGACGCAGCCACACTGTTCCAGCAATCCCAGAAAAGTGGCGTTGAAAAAGGGATTGGCCGTGGGAACAGATAATGCATCCAGCAGGGCGGGAGGCAGGCTGTTGATGGCTGATACGGTGTGTAAACGCATACCTTTCTACTTCTGCTTGATAAGCTGGATTGGCCGGTGGTTATTTGAGGATGGGTCCGGTAGTAGCGGCGCGGAGCCCGAACGGAACCATACCACCGGATAGCTCCGCATACGTCAAGATCCCTGCGCACAGGTTGCAATGGGTCAACATTGGCGTCAGTGCATTCCTCTTTGGACGGGTTTACAGATCGCCAAGCGCTGGGTGAGAATGCGGCAGGACACAGAGGACTGCCAGTCATGACTTCATTCACACTTAACGGAAAGCCGGTGCAACTGGACGCAGAACCAGAGATGCCATTGCTGTGGGCCATCCGCGATCTGCTGGGGCTCACAGGAACAAAATACGGTTGCGGGCAGGGCCTGTGCGGCGCCTGCACCGTGCATGTCGATGGTCAGGCGCGACGTTCGTGCGTCACTCCGCTGAGCGCCATCGCCGGCAAGGCCATCACCACCATCGAAGGCCTCAGCGCCGCCGGTGACCACCCGGTACAACAGGCCTGGATCCAGAACAACGTGCCCCAGTGCGGCTACTGCCAGCCGGGGCAGATCATGTCCGCCAGTGCCCTGCTGGCGAAAAATCCCAACCCGACCGATTCCGATATCGACAGCGCCATGTCCGGCAATCTGTGCCGCTGTGGCACTTACGGCCGCATCCGCATCGCCATCCAGGATGCCGCATCTCGACTCAACAACAATAATTCCGCAGCGCCGTACGCAGCGTTTCAGGAAAATCTGGGCGGCTGAACTGCCCCGTTATTTTTTTGGTAGCTTATTTTTTCAGAGGGATCCGCCATGCAAACCCGTCGGGAGTTTCTTAAAACCCTGGGGATTGCCGGCAGCGGGCTGATTCTGCCGGTAACGCTGTCCGGCTGTGTCACCGCGCCGTCAACACCATCGCAACCCGCCACCTGGAAGCCCAACGCCTGGCTGCGTATCACGCCGGAAAACGACATCCTGTTTTACCTCGACCGCGTGGAAATGGGCCAGGGCACCATGACCG
>JBMOPR010000367.1:8844-13504 GCA_049323075.1 Pseudomonadota bacterium | reverse complement strand
CACCTGATCCAGGTGATCACGGCACCGGTGCACAAGGATTTCATCAATCCACTGTATGGCATCCAGATCACCGGCGGCAGCACCAGCATGCGTTCCGACCACGACCGGTTGCGGCAAGCAGGCGCCGAGGCCCGCGAGCGGTTGCGGTCCGCCGCCGCACTGCGCTTTGAGGTGGGCATCGATGAAATGCAGCCGGTGGACGGCTATATCGAATACAACGGCGCGCGGATTCCATTCGGCCAGCTGGCAGAGTCTGCCGGCCAGCTGTCGAAACCGAAGTTCAAACTGAAATCGCCGTCGCAATACCGCTTCATCGGCAAGCCCGGCATCCGCCTGGACGCCGCCATGAAAGCCCGCGGCACCGGCAAATTCGGCATCGACACTCAGTTGCCGGAACTGTACACCGCCGTGCTGAAACGCTGCCCCGTCATCGGCGGCACCGTGAAAAGCTGGCAGGCCAATGGCGCCGAGCAGATGCCCCGCGTGAAAAAAGTGGTGGCCGTGCCCATGGGCGTCGCGGTGCTGGCCGATTCGTTCTGGCACGCGCAGAAAGCGCTGGAAAAAGTCACGGTGGAATGGGAACTGCCGGCACTGGCACAGCGTTCCAGCGCCGACATCAAGACGGAATTCGCCCGTCTGGCACAAGAGGAATCCGGCCGCAGCACCCGCAGTGATGGCGACGCGGAAGACGCAATCGCCGAAGCGGCGCATCCGCTGAAGGCCACCTACACCGTACCCTATCTGGCCCACGCCACCATGGAGCCGATGAATTGCACGGTGCGCCTGACCGATGATGCGTGCGAAATCTGGGCCCCCACCCAGGCGCCCGATGTCTGCGCTGCGGTGGCAGAAGAAGTCAGCGGACTGCGTCGCAGCCAGATCAAGGTGCACACCACATTGATCGGCGGTGGTTTCGGCCGCCGTCTCAACGTGGACTACGCCGTGGAAGCCGTTCACATCGCAAAAGCCAGCGGCCTGCCGGTGAAACTGGTGTTCAGCCGCGAGGACGACATCCGCCACGATTTCTACCGCCCCGCCGCACATACCGAACTGGCCGCCGGTCTGGATGCCAGGGGCCGCATCACCGGCTGGTCCCACAAAAACGTCTGCCCGGCGATCCTCACCTGGTCCTTCCAGGAACTGGCCAAGGCCGTACTGCCCGCCTGGCTGCCGGACGGCATGGTCAGCGGCACCGCCGGCCTGGGCCCGATGCTGTATGGCTCGATGCTGGCGGACCCGCCCAGCACCGAAGGCGCCATGGAATACAGCTACGACGTCGAGAACGTGGAAGTCAGCCACGTGCAGAGCGATCCCGGCCTGCGCACCGGCTTCTGGCGCTCGGTGGGCCATTCCATCAATGCCTTCATGATCGAAAGTTTTATGGACGAACTTGCCCAAAAGGCCGGCCAGGACCCGGTGCAGTTCCGCCTGGCTCACCTGAGCCACAATCCGCGCATGGCCGGTGTGCTGAAACTGGTGGCGGAAAAAGGCAACTGGGGCAAGCCGTCGGTGGCAGGGGCAAAACAGGGTATCGCCGTGCACCCGTCGTTCGGTTCCTACGTGGCGCAGCTGGTGGAAGCCAGCGTCAGCGGCAACCAGATCAAACTGCACCGGGTAGTGGTGGCTGCGGACTGCGGCCGCATCATCAATCCGGATATCGTGGTCGCCCAGATGGAAGGCGGCGTGATCTTCGGCCTGACCGCCGCGCTGAAAGGGGAAATCAGCCTGAACAAGGGCGTGGTGGAGCAGAGCGGATTCAACGATTACCAGGTGCTGCGCATGAATGAGGCACCGAAGGTCGAAGTGCATCTGGTCAACAGCAATGAAGAACCGGGCGGCGTGGGTGAGCCGGGCGTACCTCCGGCAGCACCGGCGCTGGCTAACGCACTGTTTGCCGCCACCGGGCAGCGCCTGCGGGATCTGCCGCTGCGGCTGAACAGTTAGACCAGTTAACGTAGCTTGAACCTGAAGGAGCCCCATGCAGAGCAGCAACGAACAGGTGATCCGCAAACTGCACGACTGGCTGCAGGCCGACCGGTTCTGCTGGCTGATCAGCATCGCCGCCACCTGGGGCAGTTCGCCCCGGCCGGCAGGGTCGCTGCTGGTCTGGTGCGCCGAAGAAGGCGCGCTGGGCTCCCTGTCCGGCGGCTGTGTGGAAGACGAACTGCTGGAGAAACTGCGGCAGGATCATTTTCCCCGCAACCGCATCCACCACGAGACGTACGGTATTTCCGCCGAGGAAGCCAGCCGCATGCGCCTGCCCTGCGGTGGTTCCCTCAGCCTGATTCTGGAACCACTGTCACCATCCGATGCCAACCGCCAGCATGCGCAGCAGATGGTGGCGATGCTGGAACGGCGGCAGGGCTTCGTGCGCACCACCAGCACGGACGCCGCAGTCACAAACGCTTGTTGCAGCACACTTCACCCTGCCACACCGCAACCAGTACAGCTGGATGATCGTGCTTTCCACAACTACCTGGGCCCCCGCTACCGCCTGCTGCTGGTGGGCGCCAATCAGGTGGCGGAATTCCTGGCGGACTTCGCCCGCACGCTGGATTTCGAAATCCTGGTGTGCGACCCCCGCCCCGGTGCCTTCGACCACTGGCCGCACCCCTTCACCACCAACCACACCGGCATGCCCGACGACGTGGTGCGGGGGTTCGCCCATGATCCCCTCAGCGCCATCGTCACCCTGTCCCACGATCCCCGCGTCGACGACATGGCACTGATGGAAGCCCTCACCTGCGATGCGTTCTACATCGGCGCCATGGGCTCGATGCGCACCACGGAAAAACGCCTGCAGCGGCTGCAGCAACTGGACATCACCCCCGCCCAGCTCGCCCGTCTGCATGCGCCGGTGGGTCTGGCCATCGGCAGCAAGACGCCGGCGGAAATTGCTCTCAGCATCGCGGCGGATCTGGTGCGGCACGTCCGCCGGACACCATGAAGGAAGTCTCGCGCTTGCCCGGCTGCCTGGTGCTGGCAGCCGGCTCCCATCGCCGCTTCGGCCCGTCCAAACTGCTGCAGCCACTGGCAGACGGCAAGGCTCTGATCCAGCACACGCTGGATGCGCTGAAGGCCAGCGGCCTGCCCGTCGCCCTGGTCCACCGCCCCGACGATGCCGCCCTGCTGGACCAGATCGACGCCGCTACCATCCAGCTGATTCCCAATCCCGAGCACGCCGGTGGACTGGGCCACAGCATCGCCTGCGGCGTGCGCGCCACGGCGGACTGGAATGGCTGGATCATCTGCCTGGCGGACATGCCCGTCGTGCACACCGACACCGTCCGCGCCATCGCTGCCGCGCTGCAGAACCACCCCATCGTGATTCCCCATTTTCAGGGTCAACCCGGTCATCCACGGGGCTTCCAGCGCCGGCTTTTCCCGCTGCTCAGCCACCTGCACGGAGACCGCGGCGCCCGTGACCTGCTGGCGCAACATTCCGCCGAAATCGGTGTACTCCACGTGCCGGATGCCGGTATTCTTCTGGATATTGATTATCCGGAGGATTTGCATAACCTAGGACATTTGAACCCAGGCTATCCAGATTCGAATGCACCCTTGAAAGGCTTACCACACGACATGACAGAACCGCAGAATAAACCCGAACAGGACAGCGCAAATGCGACGTCCGCAGAGCTCCAACCGGAAACATCCGCACCTGCCGCTCCAATCCCCGCCTCAGCCGACACCGGCCAGAATGAACCAGTGGCCATTGCAACTCCCGACGTCTCTGCAGAAGTAGCCGCTGACAAAGAAGTGCCCGCCGAGGCCGCCGCGGTGGAAGCACCTCGCTCGGAAGAGCCCGTCGCCGCCGTGACCGCTGAATCCGTTCCGGCCGACAGCACCGCTGTAGAAACCAGTGTTGCGCCAGTCGTGGAAGCAGTTGCTGCAACCGCCGCCATTGCGGCTGTCACCGAAATGGTGGCAGATGCTGCCGAAGCACAGACTGAAGCCCACGCAGATACTTCACCAGAAGCAACGCCTGTTGCGGTCGCACCGGCTGTCCCGGTCATACCCACTGTCCGCTTCAGCGAACTGCCCCTCGATCCCCGCATCCAGCAAGCGATCGTCGACATGGGCTTCGAATACTGCACCCCGATCCAGGCGCTGGCCCTGCCCCGCAGCCTGCTGGGCAAAGACGTGATCGGCAAGGCGCAAACCGGCACCGGCAAGACCGCCGCCTTCCTGATCACCGTGATCAATCATTTGCTGACCGTGCCCGAGCAGGAGGAACGCTACAACGGCGAGCCCCGCGCTTTCATCCTGGCCCCCACCCGCGAACTGGCGATCCAGATCGAGAAAGACGCCAGGGCCCTGATCAAGCACACCCCGCTCACCCTGATGAGTATCGTCGGCGGCATGGACTACCAGAAACAACAGCGTCGCCTGCAGAACGAAATCATCGACATCGTGGTAGGCACCCCCGGCCGCCTGATCGATTTCGTGCGCAACAAGGACCTGTTCCTGAGCGAAACCGAAATCGTCGTCATCGACGAAGCCGACCGCATGCTCGACATGGGCTTCATCCCCGACGTGAAACGCCTGGTGCGCGAAACCCCGTTCAAGGAATATCGCCAGACCCTGATGTTCAGCGCCACCTTCACCCAGGACATCATGAACCTCTCCGGCAGCTGGACCCGCAATGCCGAGCATCTGG
>JBMOPR010000367.1:2404-8830 GCA_049323075.1 Pseudomonadota bacterium | reverse complement strand
CCGCTGCCGACACGGTGGACCAGAAGGTGTACATCGTCACCACCGAAGAAAAATTCACCCTGCTGTACAACCTGATCAACCTGAAAAACCTGGAACGGGTGATGATCTTCGCCAACCGCCGCGACGAAACCCGCGACCTCACCCACAAGCTGCGGGACTACGGCATCAAGTGCGCCATGCTGTCCGGCGAAGTGCCGCAGGAAAAACGCATCAAGGTGCTGGAAGGTTTCCGCGAAGGCCGTATCCGCGTTCTGGTGGCAACCGACGTTGCGGGTCGCGGTATCCACATCGACGACATCACCTTCGTCGTGAACTACACGCTGCCGGAAGATCCCGAGGACTATGTGCACCGTATCGGCCGCACGGGTCGCGCCGGCAAGCTGGGCACCAGCATCAGCTTTGCCTGCGAGGAAGATGCATTCCAGTTGCCCGCCATCGAAAAACTGCTGGGTGCCAAACTGGACTGCTCGCAACCAGAACCGGAATTGCTGACCGAAGTACCGCCGCCCGTGATCACGCCGGAACAGCTGCGCGAGCGCGAAAGCCACAATCACAATCGCCGGCGCCGTCCTCCCCGGCGCCAGAGCGGCAACCGCTGAAGCCAGCACCCGCGCCCAACAAAAAGGCCGGTCCCCGCAAAGGGGCCGGCCTTTTTGTTGGATCGTTATCCGCTCTTCAATTCGGGTAAGCCGTTCTGCGATCGCCTGGCGTCAGCAACGGTTTCCGTGCAGCGCACAACCATCACAACTCCTCACGCCCAGCGCTATCACACCGGCTGGAACGGATCACCCCACTCCTGGGTCAGCGCTTCCCGCAACGCCTGCACACGCTCACCACCAATGCGGCTCGACAGCGACTGCTCGATCTGCCGCAACGCATCCACAGCGTCACCACCGATTTTGGCGCCGGTTTCGGTGAATACCACCACTTTGGCCCGCCGGTCGCGGGGATCGGGTTCCAGCTTCAGAAACCCCATATCCACCAGCTCATTGATGGTCTGGTGGATCGCCTGACGGGTTACGCCGACGCGGGACGCAATGTCAGACGGCCGGGTAACGCCTTCGCCGATATTCACGAACACCAGCGACTGCGCCCGCGTAATGGCAGGCCAGCCTTTTTTCTTCAACGCATTCTGCAGGCCCTCATCAGCCCAATAGAACGCGCGCATGAACAACTGAGCCAGATTGGTATCAGCCGGATCGAACAATGGTTTGGACATACTTCATGAACCTGTCAACGTAACCGAACGGAAGCGGCCGCTTCCTGTTTCATCGCAGCAATCAGCACGTCTTTTTCCTGCCAGATTTCGTTCACCCAGGACTGGAAGCGCGCGCGAAAAGCAGCGTCTTCCTCATAATCGCCCTGGGCAAATTCCGCCGGGATGGAACGTTCCACAACACGTACTGAAATGCGACGGACACGGCCGCACATCAAATCCCAAAAGCCATTGGCTTTGTCATGGTACACAATCGTCACGTCCAGCAATGAACGCAACTGCCCCCCCATAGCGGATAACACGAACGCAATACCGCCCGATTTCGGTTTAAGTAAATAGTTGTACGGCGATTGCTGTTGATCGTGTTTTTGTTTTGTATAACGGGTTCCTTCCAGAAAATTCATCACCGAGACGGGAAGCTCGCGGAATTTCTCGCACGCCTTGCGCGTGGTCTCCAGATCCTTGCCTTTCATCTCCGGATGTTTTTCCAGAAATTCCTTCGAGTGCCGTTTCATGAACGGGAAATCCAGCGCCCACCAGGCCGCCCCCATCAGCGGCACCCAGATCAGTTCCTGCTTGAGGAAAAATTTCAGGAACGGAATCTTGCGGTTAAAAATCTTCTGCAGGATCAGGATGTCGCTCCAGCTCTGGTGATTGCTGGTGACAAAATACCAGCCGTGGTAATGCAGGCCATCCAGCCCGCGCACATCCAGTTCCAGCTTCTGGGTCAGCGCCAGAATCGCGTTGTTGTTGGCGATCCAGGTTTCGGCGATCACGATCAGCACGGCTGCAGTCCAGCGCTGCCAGAATGCCAGCGGCAGAAGCAGTTTGAACAGGGTAATCAACAGCAACGGCACCACGCACAGCACGGTATTGGTGGCCATCAGCAGAAACGCCAGAGCACCCTTGATGGGCCCGGGCAGAAACGACAGCATGCAGAGACTCCCAAGGGTAAACGGGCGAGACACCCAGTTCTGTTCGTAAAGTGGCCGCACATTATGCCACAAGCCCCTGCCGGCGAAACCGTAAACCGTACACCCGTACGAGGATTTGTTGGACCGATCAGTCGCTCCTTTATTGCGGGGGGCGCGGAGAAACCTGCTGAATCGTTGGCCAAACTGAAAAAGTTTCCTATAAAGAGACCCAAAGTTGATCTATATTTAATAGCCAGGGAGCAAAAACCAGTTAATTCATTGGTTTAGATGGATTTTTAGGTAGTTCTTATACGAATCTGTCGATAAGCGGCTACTTACTTATTTCGACCTGCACAATCATTGAACATAGGTGCACAACGAATGGCGCAATCCAAGACAACCCCAACCCTGTTGCTGGCGTCCCTTCTGCTCCTGCCGGGTATCGCCATGGCAGACAGTTTCGAAGACGCTGTGAACGAGTATCTGAAAGGGTTCAAGGAATGCACGGAAGCCAATACCCTGCGCACCAAGGATTTGAATGGCGCCAAGAAAAAGTTCGATACCTATCTGAAAACGCTCGACAAAGCCACGGCAATGGACAGCAGCATTCTGAGCACCACCCAGCGCGACATGGACAAGAACCTGCGCTATTGCGAACGGGTCGAACTGGATATCAAGCGCGCCGAGGCGACCCCGATCCTGGAAAAAGGCTTCACCTACTGTGACGCTGCCAAGACCGCGCTGGACAGCGGCGATGTCGCCACTGCCCAGACCAACCTGGATGAATACAAGCGTTATCGCGATGACGCCTTCATCATCACCGAAACCATCATGGAAGTCTTCGCCATGGCATCCAAGGTGCGGGCCTGTTCGCGGGTGGAAGAAAAACTGGCAGAAGCCTCCCTCAAGGAAAGCGCCGTAGCCGCCGCCATGACCAAGGCCGCTACCGACTATCAAAGTTTCCTGAATGAATGCACCGGCGCCAAGACCGCCATCACCTCGCCCAAGTTCTCGCTCAACAGCCTGGATGCCGTCAACCAGCAGCTGAATAACGCCATGAAATTCAAGAAGGCCGCGCGGGAGAATGGGGATGCGTTTGCCACCATGTCCGCCCAGCCGGAACGGCCTGAAAGCCAGAGCCTGAAAAAGCTGGTGGACAGCGCCACCGCCTGTGAAGGCGAAGTGTCCGGTTATATCCGCACGGCGACCAAGAACAAGCGTGGCATCGAGAAAGAGATTCTGGACGGTACCGCCGTATTGAAACAGTCGATGGCCGCCTGCGAATCTTCCATCAAATCCAGCGAGCGTTTCACCGACGAAACCGACCTGACGCGTGCTGAAGCAGACTTCAACAGTTCCGCATCGCTGAAGCGCAAAATCACCTCCAACAGCAAACTGATCGCATCCGTGCAACAGTATCCCGACTGGAAAGCGAGCCAGGAATTCTCGCAGCTGATGAATTCGACTGAATCCTGTCAGACCCGCGCTGCCGCCAGCATCAAGAACCAGAAGTCCGCGCTGGCCACCCGCCAGCAAAAGGCAAAGGACGATGCGGCACGCCAGGCCAAGCTGGAAGAAGAGCGCAAACGTCTGGCGGAGGAACAGGCACGCAAGGATGCCGAAGCCGTCAAACAGAAACAGCAGGAGAACAGGCCAAGAAGGAACCCGCGGAAGCCGCCAAGTTTGAAGATGTCGACGTGGGCGACATCGATGAAGATCTGGGCTCGCTGGAAGCCGACAAGGACAAGGAAAAAGGCAGCGGCAAATCCTGGACTGATCTGGTCAAATAGACCGATCGGAGCAGAAAAGCAGGGCGGCGGTTGCAACAAACCCGCCGCCTTTTTTATGGCAGTCTGTCAGCCGGCTCACCTGACATTTTGTTCCTGCCAGCAAACGCAGGACAAAAAAAGCCCGCGGTTGGCGGGCAAAGGACTACAGAGGGAACCGTTTCAATCAATAGAAGCCGAAATTGTCGACTTCCATATCCATCAAGCTGTTGACGCCGCTGTTCATGGTTTCCACCAGTGACTTGGTGCGCGGCAAAATGCGCTTGAAGTAGAATCGTGCAGTCTGGACTTTGGCAGTGTAGAAACCGGTTTCGCCAGCGCCTTCCGCCAGTTTTTCGCTGGCAACTTTCGCCATCAGGGCCCAGAAATATGCGAGCGTAATATACCCGCTGTACATCAGATAGTCCACCGCAGCGGCGCCGATTTCCTCCTGGTTCATCATCGCCTTCATGCCGATCTGAGTGGTCACATCACCCCACTCCTTGTTCGCGGCAGCCAGCGGTTCGATGAACTCACGGATGGCAGCATTGCTTTCGTTTTCCTTGCAGAACTTGTGCACCAGTTTGGTGAAGTTCTTCAGCAATCCGCCCTGGGTCAGCATGACCTTGCGGCCGAGCAGATCCAGCGCCTGAACGCCGGTGGTGCCTTCGTACAGGGTGGCAATGCGGGTGTCGCGCACGATCTGCTCCATGCCCCACTCGCGAATGAAACCATGACCACCGAACACCTGCACGCCGTGGTTGGCTGCTTCCAGACCGGTCTCGGTACAGAAGGCTTTGGCGATCGGCGTCAGAAACGCCATCATGTCGTCAGACGCTTTTTTCGCGTCTTCGTCTTTGCCCTGCTCAACGATGTCGGAGTGCTGGGCCAGATAATAAATCAGTGCACGACCGCCTTCTGCGAACGCCTTCTGAGTTAGCAACATCCGGCGCACATCGGGATGCACAATAATCGGGTCCGCTTCCTTGTTGGGGAATTTGGGACCGCTCAGCGCACGCATGGCCAGACGATCTTTTGCGTAAGTCAGCGCGCCCTGATAGGACGCTTCCGCCGCAGACACACCCTGGATAGCGGTACCGACGCGCGCAGTGTTCATGAAGGTGAACATGCAGTTCAGGCCGCGGTTCGGCGGGCCGATCAGGAAGCCTTTGGCCTTGTCGAAGTTCATCACGCAGGTTGCGGACGCCTTGATGCCCATCTTGTGCTCGATGGAACCACAGGTAACGGTGTTGCGTGCGCCCAGGGAACCGTCGGCATTGACGTTGACCTTGGGAACGATGAACAGGGAGATGCCCTTGGTGCCCTTGGGTGCGTCCGGCAGGCGCGCCAGCACGATGTGGATGATGTTGTCCACCATGTCGTGTTCGCCGGCGGAAATGAAGATCTTGGTGCCGGTGATGGCATAGGAGCCATCGGCATTGGGTTCGGCCTTGGTACGCAGGATGCCCAGGTCGGTACCGCAATGGGGTTCGGTCAGACACATGGTGCCGGTCCACTCACCACTGATCAGACGGGTCAGGAACGTTTCTTTCTGCTCATGGGTGCCGTGCTGTTCCAGGGTTTTGATGGCGCCATGGCTAAGGCCAGGGTACATGCCCCAGGACCAGTTGGCCGTGCCCATCATTTCGCTCATGACAATGCCCAGGGAGTTGGGCAGGCCCTGGCCGCCGTCTTCCACCGACGCCGACAAAGCGGGCCAGCCGCCTTCAACGTACTTCTGGTAGGCTTCCTTGAAGCCCTTGGGAGTGGTCACCACGCCGTTGTCGAAACCGCAGCCTTCCTCGTCGCCAGAGCGGTTGAGGGGGGCCAGTTCGTTTTCGCAGAACTTGGCCGCTTCCTCCACGATGGCATCGACCAGATCGCGGTTCACATCCTCGTCGCCGCGCAGGGTCTTGTAATGTTCTTCTGCATCGAATACTTCGTGCAGCAGGAACTGGATGTCTCGTCTGGGTGCTTTGTAAGCTGGCATGGTTCTACCCTCTCCACCCGCTGTTGAACGCGGGCAATACTACAACCTGATTCAAACCCCGGCCGGCAATGCCACCGGGAGCCTTTGTTGTAACGGTTTTGCCGGAACAGCAATCAACATCGCGTTCGATGCCTGCCCATTCCGCTACCGCAGGGGGTGTCCGGACGCACCGGCCCCTTGACGGTCTGGGATACTACCCGATGTTTTCAAACAAGCGTTAGAATTTTTCATGACTGCGAAGTCGCATACTTTTGACGACAATTCGGGCCATTTTCAATCAGTTAGACTCGCCACACGAATTGACGCGGCTGCCCAAACACAAGTTTCAAACACATGTTTAATTTCGTCAAGCCACAGTTACACTATTCATACAGGGAAAGAATGTTTACGGGAATGGAATGACAGGCAGAACGTCCGCGCCACCAGGATCAGGCCAGGACGTCTAGGTAGCCGCTCTCACCGAAGGGGTTCCGCGGGTCCACCAGACCCAAGCGGTTGGCATCTACCAGCAGGCCACGGGAACCCAGCAGGATTTTCTCC
>JBMOPR010000367.1:0-2394 GCA_049323075.1 Pseudomonadota bacterium | reverse complement strand
CCTCGTCAGTACGGGCGCTTTCCTCTTCCTGGTTGACAGCAGGTGCTGCCACCTGGATGACGGGTTTTTCAGGCTTGGGGTCTTCCACCGCCGCATCTTCTTCAACCGGCTCGGCGGTTTCCTCCTCTGCCAGCTTGCGGGCCTTTTCCTCTTCGCGTTGATCCGCCCGGGCTTTCTCTGCGGCCATCTGCTCCTGGGCTTCCATGGCCAGCAGGTCGGTGCGGGCTTCCACCTCCATCTGGGCGGCCTCCGCTGCGACTCGGCGGTCCTGTGCTGAAGGCTGCGCCGGTGCCAGGGCGGCAGCCCGGATCACCCGGGCCTTCTCGATGGTAGCCTGCGGATCACCGGACACCGGGGATGTGCTGATTCCCACTTCACCACCGGTCGCGTAGTTCTTGCCGTCAGGACCACGAGTATATTGCAGGGAGGGCGATCCGGCGTACTGGCCACCCACGGCTGCGTGGGCCGCTTCATGCAACCGCACTTCGCGATCCCGCGCTTTCAGCTGCTCGATGACGACACGGTCTGCCTCTACCTGTTCCTGCTCGCGGGCAGCGTCGGTTTTGGGAGAGGGAGTCTGGGTGGAATCCTTTTGCCTGGCTTCGCCGGATGCGGTGGCGTCCTTTTCTGCGCCAGCGTTGCCGGCGGAGGAGGAACGATCCTCCGACTGGAAATTGCGAAGGGGATTTTGGGCGGCAGCGTCGGGTTTGGACTCATCCACCGGCATGATGCCGGCACGCACAACCGGCTGCTCGACGCCCGTGGCGGACATCGAGTTCACAAATGTCGCTACCTGGGTAGCGCTTTGTACCGGTGGCTGGATGAGCATGTCCTCACCTGTCGTTACGACGCTTGCTCAGACTTCTATGTCGATGATGCTGCCCATGGTTTTGTTGGCTGTTTCCAGGACTTTCGCAGACGCCTGCACCTGCAGCTTGCCCTGCAGCAGGCTCACGGCACCTTCAGTCAAATCTGACATAGGGTCAGCCGATACACCTACCTGGGCTATCTGGGCACTGGCACGGGTTACAGTATTGAGACCCTTTTGAATGCCGGCAACGCCATTTCCCATGATCGAACCAATCGCCATACTGCAACCTCTGAGCGGTTCATACCCCGAACCGGGACGGTTTCAGGGCTATGCCTGCAGTATAGTTCAGGAAGTCAAACTGCGCGAATAATGATCAATTTATAGCCATGGAAGGACGCAACTGCTCCAGCTGGAACGACGGAGACAGTGCGATGGATGGCCTCTAACTATAGGGTTTTAATAGCAAATCCGTTTGGATCGAAGCTGCCATGCCGTCGAGATCCAGCGGCTGGCAATAGGGGATCACCCCCAGACAGGGGGCGGACAACATGTCCCGCAGGATGGCGACATTGGCGTCCAGCTCGGGGCCGTGCATATACGGTGCACTGGCCGGCTGCACGCAGTTGGCGATCCAGCCAGCCACCCGCACGCCATCCAGCTGGATGGACCGGGCCGACAGGATGGCGTGATTGAGACAGCCCAGCCGCATACCCACCACCAGAATCACCGGAATCTGCAGGTCCTTCACCAGATTGGCCTGGGTTTCACGCTCGTTCAGCGGCACGTACCAGCCACCGGCGCCTTCCACCAGGTAGACATCCGCTGGCACCATCAGCGCGCCGCGCACCAGCCCGACGATACGGGATGCCAGCAGCTTGCGCCCTTCCCTGCTGGCGGCGATATGGGGCGCCACCGCATCCTTCAGTGCCACGGGATTCACCTGGTCATAGGGCAGATGAACCGTGGCGGCATTCTGCAGCTGCAGCGCATCGGCATTGCGCAGTTCACCGTCAACCATTTCGCAGCCGGCGGCGATGGGCTTCAGGGCAACGGTTTGCAGTCCCTGCTGCTTGAATGCGTGCAGCAGCGCAAGCGTGGCAACAGTCTTGCCAGCGTCAGTATCGGTTCCGGTGATGAAGAAGCGGGCTTTTTTCACGGATGGACAGTCCTGGATAGTGGTGAGGCTCAAGCGGGGGAAGCCGGTTTGTGGGCGCTGGCACGGATGATGTTCCAGGTGGCGGGCAGCCTGCCGTCGCCATTACGCAATTGTTCATAGGCCTGCAGCATGCCCGCCACCGCGCGTTTGCCGGTAAGCTGGCGATTGCGCTCGCCATTCACTATATGCGCGCCGAGCGTCTTCAGTTCGTGCGTCAATTCCCGCACGCTGGCGTACTGCATGATCACCGGCTCTGCCTGCACGGCACCCATCTGGAAGCCGGCGTGCTGCAGCCCGTCGCGAACCTGCTGTGCCGTTACGAATGTATTGACGTGACGGTGGAACGGATCGGCCTGCTGCCAGCTGTGCTGCAATTCCCACAGGGTGCCATCGCCGGGAATGGAAAATACCAGCTGGCCAGCGGGAC
>JBMOPR010000366.1:17328-20805 GCA_049323075.1 Pseudomonadota bacterium | reverse complement strand
ATCGGCAAGAATATCGTCGGCGTGGTGCTGCAGTGCAACAACTACGAAGTCATCGATCTGGGTGTGATGGTGTCCTGCGAAAATATTTTGCAGGCGGCGAACGATCACAACGTCGACGTGATTGGTTTGAGCGGACTGATCACCCCTTCGCTGGACGAGATGGTGCACGTGGCGAAGGAAATGCAGCGCAAGGGTTTCACCAAACCGTTGCTGATCGGTGGCGCCACTACGTCCAAGGCGCACACGGCGGTGAAAATCGATCCGCAATATGACAAGGCGCCGGTGGTGTACGTGCCGGATGCTTCGCGCAGCGTGGGCGTTGTGTCCGCGCTGATGAATGCCGAGCAGCGTGTTGTGCTCTTCAACAAAATTCAGGAAGAATACAATGCGGCCCGTGAGCGCAATGCCAACCGGGGCAATCGCACGCACCTGCTGGGTTACAGTGCCGCAGCCGACAATGGATTTCAGTGGGACTGGTCCGGGTACACGCCGCCTGTCCCTACCTTTACGGGCACTAAAACGCTGATCGACTATCCATTGCAGGAACTGGTGGACCGCATCGACTGGACGCCCTTTTTCATTTCCTGGGAGCTGGCGGGCAAATACCCCACCATCCTGGACGATGAAGTGGTGGGTGAGACTGCGCGCAACCTGTTCAACGATGCCCAGGCGATGTTGAAAAAAATTGTCGCGGAAAAATGGCTGCAGGCGAACGGCATCATCGGTTTCTGGCCGGCGCAGCGCGCGGGCGCAGATGACATCCAGTTGCTGGATGATAACGGCAAGCCGCTTACCACGCTGCATCATCTGCGGCAGCAAACCGCCAAGGCCAACGACCAGCCCAATTTTTCATTGGCGGATTATGTAGCACCGGCCGGCAGCAAGCCCGATTACATTGGCGGCTTTGTGGTGACGGCGGGCATCGGTTTGGAAAGGAAAATCGCCGAATTCGAAGCGAATCACGACGATTACAGTTCCATCCTGCTGAAAGCGCTGGCGGACCGTCTGGCGGAAGCCTTTGCCGAACGTCTGCACGAACGCGTGCGTAAGGAATTCTGGGGCTATGTGCCGACCGAAGCCCTCAGCAACGAAGAGCTGATCAAGGAAAAGTACCAGGGTATCCGTCCGGCGCCCGGCTATCCCGCCTGCCCGGATCACACCGAAAAAGGCACCCTGTTCCGGTTGCTGGATGCAGAAAACAAAACCGGTGTGACGCTCACCGAGCATTTCGCCATGTATCCCACTGCAGCGGTCAGCGGCTGGTATTTCTCGCATCCGGAATCACGTTATTTCGCTGTCGGCAAAATCGGCAAGGATCAGGTGGAAAACTACGCCGCACGCAAAGGTATGACGCTGGAACAGGCCGAACGCTGGCTGAGCCCGAATCTGGCCTATGACCCGGATGCAAAATAAATGATGCGACACACCGCATGACCCAGTATTGGCCCACCGGCGACCGACTGCGCCAGATTCTTACCCTGGCGCTGCCGATCATCGCCGGCATGGTGTCGCAGAGCCTGCTGAATCTGGCGGACGCCTGGATCGTGGGCCAACTTGGCAGCAATGCGCTCGCCGCCGTTGGCATGGGCGGCAACACCAACTACCTGGCATCAGCTGCGGTGATTGGAATCGGCGCGGGGGTGCAGGCGATGGTGGCGCGACGCAAGGGCGAAGACAACGCCGGCGCCATGGCAACGCCGCTGAATGCCGGTCTGCTGGTGGGCATCCTTGCTTCGATTCCCCTGTTTGTCCTGTTCTATTCCGGTTCCGGCTGGCTCATGTCCGTGCTGATCGATGATCCTGCGGTGACGCCGCTGGCGGATGAGTATTTCTCGGTGCGGGTGATCGGCATGTTCGCCCTGGCGATGAATTTCAGTTTTCGCGGCTACTGGAACGGTATCAACCGCTCGATGGTGTACATGCGCACGCTGGTGATCATGCATGTGGCGGATCTGGCGATCAGCTATGCATTGGTGTTCGGCCTGTGGGGGCTGCCAAAAATGGGTGTGTATGGTGCCGGACTCGGCACCACCCTGGCGCTGTACCTGGCCAGTGCGCTGTACCTGCTGCAATGCTGGCAGCATTCCCGGCCCCACGGCTTTCTGCGCAAAATGCCCAGCCGTGCATTGCTGGTGAATACCCTCAAACTGTCGCTGCCCAATTCCATCCAGCAGGTGTTCTTTGCTGGCGGCCTCACCGTGCTGTTCTGGATTCTGGCGCAGATCGGCACGCCGGAACTGGCGGTGGGCCATGTGCTGATCACGCTGATCCTGTTCCTGATTCTGCCGGCGATGGGGTTGGGGCTTTCGGCCACCTCTCTGGTGAGCCAGGCGCTGGGACGCAAGGATGCCGAAGACGCTGTGCGCTGGGGCGTGAACATCACTCTGCTGGGTATGGCCATGCTCTGGAGCATCGCCCTGCCCCTGCTGCTGTTCCCGGATTTCATCCTCAGCCAGTTTTTGACTGAACCGGCCCTCATCGAACTGGGCCGCATGTCGTTGCGCATCACCGCCCTTTTCATCGGCATAGACGCCGCCGGTATCATCCTCACCCAGTGCCTGCTGGGAGCCGGTGCCAGCGGCCTGGTGATGCGCACCAGCATTCTGTTCCAGTGGGGCTTCTTTCTGCCGGTGGCCTGGCTGATCGGGCCGGTACTGGGGTTCGGACTTACTGCCGTCTGGTTGCTGCAGATGGTGCAACGCCTGTTGCTGGCCTTGACCATGGCCTATCATTGGCGGGGCCGGCGCTGGGCAGCCATCCGGATATGACACCCCTTTCCTTCCCATATTTAGGACGTCACTCATGACACAGGATTCCGACAAGCACGAATCCAGCAACAAGGCCGGCATTCTGGGGGTATTGCAGACCGTTCTGGGGGCCGTCTTCGGCATTCAGAGCGAGAAGAAGCGCCAGGAGGACTTTGCCAAGGCCGATCCCGGCAAGCTGATCGCCATTGGAATCGTCACTGTCATCATCATCATGGTGACCATGGCGCTGATCGTGCGCTCGGCGCTGGAATCCGCAGGGCATTGAGCGGAAACGGAAACTTATCAACAGGTTCCGTTATTCATAGAACCGCATATTCATATGTCAAAATATTGCTTTTCTGTATAAAGACGTGCTGGTAACCTGCACGCCTCGAAAATCCATCCACCCCGTGTTTCCGCGACAAAAACCATATGTTTCATATGGTTACAAGTTGTAACGAGTGAAGGCATGTACATCTATACCGAGTACGACCAAAAGTTGCTGAACGAGCGCGTAGCGCAATTCCGCAGCCAGACCGAACGCTTCCTCAAGGGCGACCTCACCAACGAAGAATTCCTGCCCCTGCGTCTGCAGAACGGCCTGTACGTGCAACGCCATGCGCCCATGCTGCGCATCGCCGTGCCCTACGGCATGCTGGACAGTGCAAAGCTGCGGGTGCTGGCGGAAATCGCGCGGGACTTCGACAAGGGCTATGCCCATTTCAGTACC
>JBMOPR010000366.1:0-17318 GCA_049323075.1 Pseudomonadota bacterium | reverse complement strand
AGAACGTGCAGTTCAACTGGCCCGAACTGTCCCAGGTGCCGGACATCCTGGCCAAACTGGCCACCGTGCAGATGCATGGCATCCAGACCAGCGGCAACTGTATCCGCAACACCACCACCGACCAGTTTGCTGGCGTGGCGCGGGATGAAATAGAAGATCCCCGCCCCTGGTGCGAAATAATCCGGCAGTGGAGCACCTTCCACCCGGAATTCGCCTTCCTGCCGCGCAAGTTCAAGATTGCTGTCAACGCAGCCGCAGATGACCGCGCCGCCATCAAATTCCATGACATCGGCGTGCAGATCGTGAAAAACGCCAAGGGCGAAACCGGCTTTTCCATCTGGGTGGGCGGTGGCCTGGGACGTACTCCGATCGTGGCTGAGGAAATCTCCAGCTTCCTTGCGCCCCGCTACCTGCTTTCCTATCTGGAAGCCATTTTGCGTGTCTACAACCGCTATGGCCGTCGCGACAACAAGTACAAGGCCCGCATCAAGATACTGGTGAAGGCGCTGGGAATCGATGGTTTCCGCGAGAAAGTGGAAGCGGAATGGCAGCACATGAAAGACACGGAAATGGACCTGCCGGAATCGGAAATCAGCCGCATGAAAGGCTTTTTCCGCGAGCCGGCCTATGCCCAGCTGCAGGACAATCCGCCGGTTTTCGCCGACGCACGCAAGTCCAGCCCCGGTTTTGACAACTGGGTGCGGCGCAATTGCACTGCTCACAAGAAGCCGGGCTACATGGCGGTGACCCTGTCACTGAAAGCGACTGCCGTGGCGCCTGGCGACGTCAGCACAGACGATCTGTTTGCCATCGCCGACCTGGCCGACCGCTTCAGCTTCGGCGAGGTGCGCAGCACCCACAACCAGAATGTCGTGCTGGCGGACGTACGTCAGGATCAGCTGTTCGATCTGTGGCAGCAACTGAAAGCGCTGGGGTTTGCCACCGCCAACATTGGATACCTGACCGATATTACCTGCTGCCCGGGCGGCGACTTCTGCTCGCTAGCCAACGCCAAGTCCATTCCCATCGCGGAGCAGATCCAGCGCCGATTCGACGACCTGGATTACCTGTACGACCTGGGTGAAATCGAGCTGAACATTTCCGGCTGCATGAACGCGTGCGGTCACCACCACATCGGCAACATCGGCATTCTGGGTGTGGATAAAAAGGGCGAAGAGTTCTACCAGATTTCCCTGGGCGGCAATTCGGGAACCAATGCCAAGATTGGTCAGATCATGGGGCCCTCGTTCGGAGAAGCCGACGTGGCGGATGTGATTGCCAAGATCATCGATGTCTATGTTGAAAAGCGCATTGAAGGGGAAGATTTCCAGTCGACGTTTGAACGGGTCGGCATGGCTCCCTTCAAGGAGAAAGTGTATGCAGCCGCGTAAAATCATTCGCAATCGTGAAATCGTCAGCGACACATTTACCTATGTGACTGACCCAGCTCAACTGCCGGCGAACGGTGACATCATTGTTGACCTGCCCGTTTGGAAAGAACACCGGAGCGCCCTGCTGAAGCACACCGGCAAGATCGGCGTACAACTGCCAGGCGACGCAGAGCCCGAAGAAATTGCAGCGGACCTGCCCAGCCTGGCGGTGGTGGCAATTCACTTCCCCGTGTTCCGCGATGGGCGCGGATATTCCCTGGCGCGCATCCTGCGTGAACGTTTTGGTTTCGACGGCGAACTGCGTGCCACGGGCGACATTCTGCGTGATCAGCTGTTCTATCTGCAGCGCTGTGGTTTCGACGCCTTCGACACCCGCCCCGACCGTTGCATTCAGGAAGCGTTGAAAGGGCTGTCTGATTTCACAGTAACCTATCAGGCTGATGCCAACGAAAAGCGCCCCATTTACCAGCGTCGGCCCGCCTGACCATTACGTCACAGCGCAAAAAAAGCCGCTCACTGTTCGCAGGAGCGGCTTTTTTGTTGGACAATCTTTTTTCCCTACATTGGCATGTTTCTCAGGCGCTGGGATTTGCGCCGTTTAGCTGGAAAACAGGCTGATTCCTGATCCATTTTCCTTTGGCGGTGATAGTATGTCGTGCGGAAAGTCCAATTTCGACAGACGCATTCGCGCATTGATCTGCAGTACATAGGGGATGTCATTATGAGCGCAAGGAATCTAAAGCAAAACTCTCATCTCACCGAGCTGGCGTCGAGCCTTCATCTTGCACTGAAACTGTCCACCCTGATCCTCGCACTGACCTGGCTGGCCGTTACGCCATTGTCTCTGGGATTGTTCTGTGTCCTGTTTGCCGCCGTAAGCCGAACCATTGAGCGCCGGCTGCAGATTCAGGATTCTGCCTATCTCGTACTGGCGGCTTGCGGCTTGTTGTATGGCGTGCTGGCATTGTCCGGAGTAGATGCAACACATCTCAAGGTCATACCGGTTGCGGCCTTGTTTGCTTTTTACCTTGCGTACACCGTGCGGCGACAAGCTTTCACTTTGCTGTTTGCCAGCGTCGACGATGTTCCTGTACTGCGGCAGCAGCACTGCATGCTGTGGCTGAGCATTTACGGCGGCACCATAACCGCAATGCTGTTCGCACCGGCTGTTACGGCACAATGGCTGGTTACCTTGCTGGCGTTGGGTGGATTGGTCGCGCACATTTACTTGCAGCTTGTCGGCGTTGGCCCAGCCTGGGAGCCGATCCGCGAACGTCAGATCGGCGAATTCCGCTTTATCCGGGTTAACAACAACGACAAGGAACTGGAGCCTCTGTACAGCCTTTATGTGAAGGAGCTGATGCCGTCCCTGATGGAAGGCGATCGCTTTCATAACACGTCGGAAAGCCATATCGTGCAGGAAAAAATGCAGGCCGATCGGCCCAGCTGGAACAGCATGGTGTTCTTTGCGGCTTACCATAATCAGGTGCTGGTAGGCACCCTGTGCTGTCAGTTCGATAATCCGGCCGAACCCCTCCCGTTTGAAAACAGTCACTCGCAGCCTCTGAGCCTGAACCGGATCCGCGAAATTGGCGGCATTGTTGAGCTGGGTAAGTTCTGTGTTTCGGAAGAGTACCGGATGGTGCCCGAGGTTTTCTCGGGCCTGTTGCTGTGTTCGGTGGAAATGGCACTGTCACGTGACGCGGCGTTTGTTGTGCTGCAGTCCGTCATGAGGTCGGCCCGGATTTATTCCAAGCTGGGATTTGCGTCGATGACCAAGGAGCCGGTGGTGAATCTGGATCATGGCGTGAAGGTTCAACTGCTGGCAAAAAACATGGCCACACCCGGCGACGTCAACAATCCGATCATGGGCAACGCCGAAGGCAATCTATCGCAGTACATTTTTGGTCGCTTTATCTGGCGCCAGATTTTGCTGAGTATCGTAGGCAAGACACTCAACAGGACACTGCCCAGCAGCGTGTCCAGCCAGGACCTGCCTGCCCTCGCTGATTTCCAGTAAGATCGCCGACGAGCTTCTGCTTTCTCCAGAAATGAAAAAGCCCGGCACTACGCCGGGCTTTTTCATTCAGACCCACACCGGATTTCAGTTGGCTGTAGTTTCAAACACGTGTAACTGATAGCCGTCCCGCAGCGATTTCAACGCGGTTTTCAGTAACAGGCCAGGAATCACAATGGCTTTGAAATCCCGCGCCCGGCCGACGATCGAGACAGGCTCACGCACGGACTGGTAACCGGCCTGGAGGAACAGTTCTTCCGGGCGGCTTTCCAGCAGTTTGAATTCACTGCCCAACTCCCGAATGCGCTGGTACGCCTTGCCCATGTGCTTTTCGAAGAATGTGCGGTTCATCAGATCGCACATCAGGGCATGGCGGGGCAAACGGATCGTCAGCGTTTTCAGTAATTCCGCCACCTGGTTTTTTTCCAGGTACATAAATACGCCTTCGATCACGATCAGGGTGTTGGCTGCAGGATCACATTGTTGCAACGCTGCATCCAGCTGACCCTTGCCGAAATCCACCGCAATACGGGTCAGTGGGTTCGGGCATTTGCTGGCCGGCAGACGTGCATCCTTTTCATGGATGATGGCGGGTTCGTCGATTTCAAACCAGCGACCGCCAGCCAGACGGTAGGCGCGGGTGTCGAATCCGGCACCAATGTTGATAACCTGCAGATTCTTGTCGGCCTTCAGGCGCAGCGCGATCTCGTCCTGGAAAATGCGGGAACGCACCACGTTGCTCACGTTCTGCTTGGGTGAGTCCGAAAAGCGGTTGAAGATGGCTCTGGCTTCTTCGTGCATGAATTCCTGCGCGTAGATATCAGCGCAGATGGGGCTCTCCGAGCGGGCATCCTGGTCACGCACACCACAGCAGAAATAGGCAGTTTTGGAAACAGCGTTCATGATCGATCCTCAATAGCGGGTGTGATTCTGATTCAGTTGATGGGTGGATTATGCCTGACGTCTGGCTTTACCGGCTTCCACTGCAGACGGTCCGAACACCTGGCCGATGAAATCCAGCAGCAATTCATTGTAGGCCCTGCTTTGTTCCAGCATGGCTGAATGACCGGCACCCGCCACAGTGAAGAATTCGGCATTGCTAAAGGCCTCGGCCATTTCGCGCACGCGCTCGGGCGGAAATATACGGTCGTTGGCACCGGCAATGACGCGAACCGGACAGGAAACTTCGCGCAGGAACAGCTTCATTGGCTGATCCGGGGTATCACGCTCCGACAACATTCTGAGGAGGAACGCCAGCGCCTGCGGATTCTGGTTGTAATCCGCATAACCTTCCAGCAGGTCCTCCATGAACGGTTGCATCATGTCCTGATAGCCCTGGTCGAGCGCCTGGGGAATGAAAGAGCGAAACACATCCTTGATCGCCGTTCGGGTGTCGGTACCGCTCAATCCCGCTTCATGAATGGCGTTCATGCGCGCCTCGATATCGTCAAACAGGCGTCGGGTGGTACCTGGCACAGCGGCACCGCTGTTGGCGATAATGAGTCCCTGGATTTCGGCTTCCAGAAAATGGTCACTGGCCGGAAGGCCCGCCAGGATTCCTCCCAGCATGCCGCCGACGGAATGGCCGATCAGCATGGGCTTTTTCACGCCGATCCGGGTGAGCAGGCGCGACACATCCTGCAGCAGCTCAAATGCGGTCATGCCTTCAGTGACGGATTGTGATCCTCCCTGACAGGGATAATCAAACATCACCAGCCGAAAATTGCGGAGCAGTGCCGGTATCCGGGTTTGATACGCCCAGGAACTGGCACCACTGAACAGTCCGTTGAAGAAAACCAGATCCGCAATTCTGTCTTCACTGCAATTGCCCTTGAAGTAGCAGCAATACTGCCTGCCGTTGACGATATGCGTTTCCCTGAGCATCTCCCGCGATTTCAACGACGTCGCCATTTTACTACTCCCGTCCGGCGCAATCCGTGCCGGTATCCGCCAGTGATTGGATCAGGCCGCCTTGGCCAGGAAGTCGAACAGACCTTCCGCTTCCAGCTGCGCAACCAGCTTTTCCAGTTGCTTGCTGTTGTCGTGCTGCCAGGGATGATAGCCCGGCTTGAAGTAGCTGAACCAGGACGGAATGATGCGCCGGAACATGCCGGGCTTGTACCAGAACAGCTTGATGCCGTTGAGCAACACAGACGGCTTGAGCTGGCCATCCAGCTTCAGGTAATACAGCGTCAGCCAGGACAGATAGAGCCAGATATAGAGCGATACTACGAGCAGGGCTGCAATCCGCAGGGTGTAACCGCCTCCGGCAAACTGGTACACGTCAAAGGCCACAGCCTTGTGTTCGTTTTCTTCGATGCCGTGCCACAGCCATACCTTGCGCATGACGGGATGCCATTTTTCAATCTCGGCCTGGATTTCCGGCACCTCGTTGATGGATGACTCACCCAGAATGGCGGTGAAGTGCTCAAACGCGGCAGTAAAGGCGATCTGCAGCTTGGGCGGCGCGACTTTGCGGAACCACAGCAGGGCATGTTTGGTCTGCGCCACCAGGTGGCCGACAGGATAGCCCTGCTTGGCCAGCCAGGCATTGTAGGCCTGGTGTGTACGGCTGTGGCTGCCTTCCTGGCCGATGAAGCCCATCATGGCCTGCTTCAGCTCGCCTTCCTCGACCTGGTCTATGTAGTTGCGCACGGAATGAATGAAGAAGCGCTCGCCATCCGGAAAGATGGTGGAGAGTGCCGCAAAGAAGGTGGACACCATCGGATCGCCGTTGGCCCAGTACTTCGGGATATCATCCGTAAACTGCACATTGACACGACGCGCTTTCAAACCTGCGAACTTTTCCATCTTTGGCTGCTTCATGGTGCATTCCTTGTTGTGATTCGAATTCTTCAAGACCGTTAGAACGTAAGACTGGCCCCCAGAGTTGCCCGATAATCATAAAACTGTCTGAATTCGGCATCGTCGTCGCCGAATGTTCCCAGCAAGGTCAAAAATACACGGCCGTGCGTGCCAACCGTGCTGTTGAAATCCGCAACGGCCAGACTGCCGCCATCGCTGGCACCGTAAGTCCAGCGCAACACCACATCCAGCCGGGATGCGATATCATTACGGTTGAACTGCATGGCCACATAATGTTGACGCAAGGCCGCCTGACGGGCCGCGACAACCTGACCGAGCAACGTCATGTCGACGGGAAAATCCTGGGTAAATGCAGCGTCGGACAACTGCCCTGACGCCCTCTCCCCCGTCGCCATCAGATCGGCCGTCTGGGCATCGGTCAATCCACTGTCGTGGTAAAAATATTCGGCGGACACATTGGAGCCGTCGACGAAGGAATAGGAACCTCCCAGCGTAGCGCCTGCCTTCCAGTCCTGATCTGTATCCAGCAAGCCAGACTGCACACCGGCAGGAAACGTCTCGGCAAGACGGTCCTCATCGATCCTGGCCACGGAAAAATCGGTAAACAGCACCACATAATCATTCAGCGTGTACTGACCAAATCCGCCGATGGTCTTTTCGCTCTTGCGCTGGCTGTACAGTCCTGTGGCCGTCCATTCATAGCTGGTGTATTCATAGGCCAGCGCGTACGTATGCTCGAAACGCTCCACCTGATACTCGGCTTCACCTTCCGCAAAATTGTTGTAAAAGGACAATACGGAAGAATTACCGAGAAACGCGCGCGCAATAAGGTAATCCTTGCCTTTCAATTCCACATAGGGCGTGTTGCGGCCATTGACCCGGGTGAACGGGTTGCTGGGCGAGAAAAACAGCGACGGCCCCCACAACAACGCTTGTCGCGCCACTTCAACTGACCACATGGAGCCGATATCAGCCCGGAGCAGCGCGGCATTGACGAATTCCTCGGTGTCGACCTCGTCATCATCCGGTTCTGGCGTCAGTGCATCCTCGACGCGCTGTCGGGACGCCTGGAAGCGGGGCGACAACGCGAACGTAAATGGAGCACACTCAAAGCGGATATCCGGCCGTACTTCCACCAGTTCCTCTTCGCTGGGCAGCCCCGCAATCAGGTTGCCAGGGTTCAATGCGCCTTCCGCAATTTCAGCCCGCTCTGCGTAGGCGACGAATTCCCAGTCGATGCCCGCCTCCACCATGGTGTCGATGCACGACACCGGCTCTTGCGCATGCAATGCTGTCGCCGGCAGGGTCAGCACGGCTGCCAGTATGCCAGTCAGCGTACAGTTACGACGTTCCGATTCTGCCGTCATGAATCGAATCAGTTCAGCCGGAAATCCCGCGCCGACAAGGAGCGGACTTCGATGGCGGAGTAGACCAGGGTTGTTACCGTATCGCCAGCCAATGCATCCACAATCTGCATTTCGCTCACAAACGGAATCGATTTGTCACCAGCGCTGATCTGATTGTCGTATTTGAAGCGCGCAGTTTTGATGTGCTTGCCGGACACAGTGTAAAACTCGGCCCGGATGCCCAACCCACTATCCTGCGCGATCCAGTATTTCACCTTGTCGTACGTGACGGATTTGCTGGCAGCTGTCAGCTCCAGTACGTAACAGGGAACGGAATCCAGTACCTCGTTGCCCAACATCACCGCGGAATAATCCTTCACATAATTGGTGGCCGCGATGTCGCCATAGGATGCCTGTCCCGTAAGCCGTTGTCTTGGCGAAATAGGGACAGGTTTGGTGACGGAGGGGGACGAAAACCACATGTTGTTGCCCCGCATCAGAATCTTGCGGCCGCGGGCTTTCACCGGCTCGAGTATTTCCATCATGTTGTCATCGCCATTGGATTTGACGACCACGCGCATGTTGTCCCTGGCACCATCGCGTTCAGCTGTTTCCACATTTACCTGCCAGAGAATTCCGGGCAGGCCACCGCCGCGTGCCTTGTCGCTGGCTGCCAGAATTGTGGCGGCGTCGGGTGTTTGAGCGCTGGCGATGGCGACAGGCCACGGGAACAACATCAGCAGGACCAACAGGCCGCGCAACTGCGACGACAATGTAAAATCAGACATGGCCCAGCGCATCCACGATTCTCCTTTTCGACGCATTCCAGGCCGGCACCAGCGCAGCCAGTGTTCCCAACAGCAGAAAGAACACGAATATCACTGCCAGCTGCGGCAGCTGTATATCCACCTGCAGTGCAACCTTCTCGGAAAAATTGGGCGGCACATAGGACATGTCCAGCCGGTTCACCAGTTGCGCCAGCAGCACAGAGGTGCCCGTACCTATGACACCTCCCAGCAGTGCCAGCAGCATGCCTTCCACCGAAAACAGGTTGATGACCTGGGAGCGATGCATGCCCAGCGCGCGCAACGTGCCAATCTCCCGCGTGCGCTCCACCACGACCATGCCCATGGTGTTGATGACGCTGGTTATGGAGATGGTCAGTACGATACTGAAGATGAACAGGAAGATCATATTGAACAGGTTGCGGATGGGCTGGTAGGAATTCGACATTTCCACCCAGGTGTTCACTTCCACATCCAGGCCAGCATTTTTCAGCATCGCTTCTACCCGGCTGCGTTGCTGGTCAATCTCGGAAGGGTCCTTCAACATCACCTGCACCCTCGAAGCGCCATCGGTATCCAGCAGGCTTTGGGCGTGCCGGAACGGAATCAGCAAATACTTGTCGTTGGTGGCCTGGGCGCCGGTATTCACCGTGTCGGCCACATCCACATCCACTGCATTGGCCATGCCCGCCAGGGACGATCCAAACAGTACTGCACTGTCGCCAGGCTTCACGCCCATGATGCGCGCCAGGTCCGTCGCCACGATCGCGGATGCCTCGTTGTCCATCTTAAGCGGTGGCAGCGGTAAACCCGATTCCTCGGCAATGGCTTTGCGCACCCGGTTGACATGTTCAGCCACAATACCTTCGCCAATAAACACCACCGACGCAGTGCCGTTCGAAAACAGGCCCTGAATGCTGATGCGCGGCGAGACGAAATCCACATTGGAATCCGTTTCCAGTGTGTTGGTGAGCCGGCTCAGTTCGTCACTGGAGAAAAAATAGCGTTCAGGATCCATTTGCGATCCCAGGGCATAGCCCTTCTTGGCTACGGTCAGATGTCCCAGCATTTCCCCACTGATCGCATGCAGCGCGAGGCCCTGGTACACATAGGAGGTATAGCCGGTGAAAAGCGCTATGGCAGAAAATCCGGCGGCGAGCGAGAACAGCGTGACAAAACTGCGTCGCCGGTTTTTGAGGATATTGCGCAATCCCAGTTTGAAATACACCACACTCGCTTTCACAGGCTGTCCCGTTCAGTATCTTCTGCCAGTTACGCCGGCGCCAGAACGGCCTTTGCCGCTGCTGCCGGTGTGCATTTTCTGTCGCCGATGATCTTCCCATCACGCATGTGAATGTGTCTGTCCACATGATCCAGCAACTGCTGATCATGGGTGGAGAACACGAAGGTGACACCCCGGGACTGGTTCAGGTCACGCATCAGATCAATGATGATCTGGCTGTTGCGCGAATCCAGATTGGCGGTGGGCTCATCTGCCAGCACGATCCTGGGATCGGTCACCAGCGCCCGCGCTACGGCTACACGCTGGCGCTGGCCTCCGCTCATCTTGTCCGGACGCGAATGCATCTGCTGGCTGAGACCGACGGCCTCCAGCAACGCTTCTGCTTTCACGCGGGCAGGCTTTTCGGCAGCCCCGCGAATCTGCAGGGGCAGCATCACGTTTTCCAGCGCGCTGAGCACGGGCACCAGATTGTAGTTCTGGAACACGAATCCCAGCGTGCGGAAACGGATATCGGTCAGTGCGCGGTCCGACAGGGCATGCGTGTTCTGCCCTTCAATGCGGACCGCACCCTTGCTGGGCTGATCGATCAGGCCAATCAGGTTCAACAGCGTGGATTTGCCGCTGCCTGACGGGCCCCAGACCGCAGCAAATTCGCCAGCACCGATTCCCAGGCTGACATCGTCCAGCGCCAGCACCAGGCTTTCGCCCAGTGCATACTGCTTGCTGACGGCGTCAAGCTCGATCAGTGTCGCTGTCATCAGACTGACTCTGCCGCCAGCGCCGAAGCACCTGCCGCTCTATTCTTGCGGTAGTTGCGCTTGAACTCGCTGTAGACATCGAAAATCATTTCCGGCTCCGGAATCTCCACACCCACCAGCTTGCCGATACGGCTGGCAACGGCCTTGCGGATTTTACGGATCACTTCTTCTCCACCGATGATACCGCCCAGATTGCGAACGGTCAGGAACACAGGGTGGCTGATGAAGCCTTCGTCCTGCAGGAATGCCCAGGCCGCACGCAGGCAGATGATCTTGTCCTTGTCCGGATCTTCGGAGTTCTTGATCAGTTGACGCGCGTAATTCTCGAACCCAACGGAGTGGCGCAGCTCATCCTTGGCCAGACACATTGCAATCTGCTTGAGCACCGGCTCGTCCATCAACGCAGCGGTCTGGGTGTAGGTATGGCCCGCCACGATTTCGGAAATGATGTTGAATGCCAGCATCTCAGCCTTGGACGGCGTCATCGGCGTGATTTCGCGACCCTGCATCAGGAAGCTGCTGTCCACTTCGGCGCCTACCATGTGCAGCCACTTGATCAGTGCGTGCGGATGCTTGGTTTCTTCATACAGCCAGACTGCCAGCCACTGGGTGAAATCCGGATCGTCCGAGAACATGTCCATGAACGACTTGGTGGCGGAATAGGTGGTGAGCTCACCAAATGCAATGGTCTTGATCAGTGCGATCAGATTTTCGTTGACCTTGGAGTGGTCAATCTGATCCCACGGAATATCCGTCATGTTCCAGCGCGCCTTTTCGGCCACTTCAAACAGTTGGTAGTAAGTCAGATCCTTGAAAACATTATTTACCGCGATACCCATGATGATTTCCTCCTAGTCTGAATTTCAGTTCCATTGGTACTGTTGCGTTTGGGCCTTGATCAGGCCATGCCACCGTTGATGCTGATGATCTGGCTGGTAATGTAGCCGGCCTCATCGGACGCCAGGAATCCAACCAGTGCCGCCACTTCTTCGGCGCGACCAGCACGCTGCATGGGGATGATGGATTTCACCAGCTTGTCATCGAAATGCCCTTCGGCCATGCCGGCATCGATAATGCCGGGTGCCACAGCATTTACCGTGATATTGCGCGATGCCAGTTCCTGCGCCAGCGATTTGGTGGCGCCGTGCAGGCCCGCCTTGGCTGCGGCATAGTTGGCCTGGCCGCGATTACCCATGATCCCGCTGACGGATGAAATATTGATGATCCGCCCTTTGCGCTTGCGCATCATGGGCATCAGCAAGGGACGGGTCACGTTGAAAAAGCCATTCAGCGAGGTATCGATGACGGCGTCCCACGCGGCGTAGTCCATGCCGGCCATCGGCGTGTCCTGGGTGATACCTGCGTTGTTCACGACAACATCAATCGCGCCCTGCTGGCACAGTTCGTCCAGAACCTGTTCGCACAGAGCAGTGTCCGTGACATCGAACACCACAGCCTGCGCCTCGCCACCCTGGGCCAGAATGTCGTTTACCACCTGATTGGCCTTGTCGATATTGCGATTGGCGTGCACATAGACGAACAGTCCCTGTCTGGCCAATTGCCGGCAGATGGCCGCACCGATGCCCCCACTGCCGCCTGTTACCAATGCTCGTTTCATGTTGCGCTCCTTGTCCCGGTGTATGATTTACTGCAAAGCTAGTTGCCGACAATCAGGGAAATGATTCCCTGCGCGCAAAGTTGGCCTGCGATACGGGCGCTCACGCGGTACTGGAACACGCGCGGCGCAATCGAAACCAGTTCGCTGCGAATCTGCATCACCGAACCGGGTTGTTCATCCAGATACTGCTGAACCAGTTCGAAATCCCGCACGATGCCGAGAAACACGATCCGGTCCGGGGAATACTGCTCCAGTTCCGCCACCGGCTCCGCTGCCGACTGTGCCATCAGCGACAGATGAATCGCTGCCGCCTGTGCACCGTATTCCATCGCATGCACACTCGCCACGCGACCATTGATCCGCAGCGGATTCTGCTCATCGTTCTGAGATGTTGCCGTGCATTCGATCGATTCTGCATCCCAGGATTCCACGGTTTCCAGCAACAGCATGGGTGGTTTGTGGGGAAGAAACCGGCCGAATTCTTCGGCATTCATTCGCTGCAAAAGAGGTTTTGCCAATGGTTCCTGAGTGACTGGGCCGGCTACTGCAGACATGGTTCCAACTCCAGGTTCAAACAGGATTTTTCGCAATAAGGCAGGCTAACGGACCGCGCTTTCCCGGTCGCTATGGCCGACAATACCGGCAGGGACCGTGCCGCGCCGATGCTCGTCCGCACCTTTTCCAGCGCTTCCGAATCCATTGCGCTTTCCTCGCCACCATCAGCCAGACGGGGCACCATCCGCGCGATGGAAGCCTGGGTCTGCGCCGGTGACAGCAGCACGCCAACGCTGAAGGGCTCGATGCTGGCATCACGCGGATCCACATGGTCGGGACCAAGGGCATCATAGGACACAAACAGCACCGGCCGATTTTCCATGGCCGCCGACACTGCAGCCTGCAACAACCCCACGGCAAAACTGTACTCACCGCCCGACACGCTGGTAGCGCTGGACTTGTTACCGAGGATGATGCCGAGGTGCCCGATGGCGGCGTTCAGAATCACGTTCTGAAATTTTTGCGGTGATACCAGCTTTTCCGGGTGGGTCAGCGCTGCAAAAATTTCATCGGCGATGTTGAGATCACCTTCCGAGCTTGCGAAGACCAGCTCAATGGTGGCCGGATCCAGATCCGACTGCTTGAGGGCCTTCTCCGCGGCCTGCAGGGCAACCTGCATGTGCAGGCTGGTGCGCCGCTTGATGTTGGGAGTCAGGTAACCGCAGCTAACGGGCGGCGTGGGGGAAAACTGGTAGCTTTCCACACCACGCAATATGGATTGCGCGGTGATCCAGTCCGGCAGGCCCGGGCCCAGAACACTCAGTGCCTCGATGTAAACCGGATTCATAATGGCGCTCCAAAAATCAGCGTACTGTTGTTGCCACCAAACCCCATTGAGTTGGTGAGTCCGTAACGGATGGCCATGGGTTCATTCTGCAACAGGATGCGGCAACCCATTCCCTCCTCCAGCTCCTCCGTGTTCAGCGAAGCCGGCGCCAGGTTTTCACGCATGCTCATCAGCAGGATGATGGCTTCGGTGATTCCTGCCGCACCCTGCGTGTGGCCGGTCCAGCCCTTGGTGGAACTGCAGGCCATGTCCCGGCCGAAAATACGCTGGATGGCGGAATCTTCGGACGCGTCATTCATCGGCGTGGCGGAACCGTGGGCATTGATGTAATCGATGTCGCCCGGTTGCAGGCCTGCTGTGGCAAGTGCCTGACGCATGCACAACTCAACGCCTGCCCCTTCCGGATGCGGTGCTGTCATGTGGTATCCGTCGCAACTCTCGCCATAGCCGACCAGCCGCAGATTGTCAGGACTGGTAGGATTGCGCTCCAGCAGTGCAACGCCGGCAGCGGCGCCCAGATTGATACCGTCACGCTTCTTGTCCCAGGGTCTGCAGGGATTGGCTGACAGTACGCCAAGGGATCGGAAACCATGGATCAGGGTTTCGTTGAAGCCTTCGGCGCCGGCAACGATGGCAGCGTCGCAGATGCCCGCCTGAATGGCTCGGGACGCCGCAGCGAATACCTTGGCGCTGGAAGAACAGGCCGTACCGATGGTGGCATACGGCCCGGTAAGCCCCAGCACACGCCGCATGAACAGCGTGATCGAAATCAGACTGCCGCTCTGGTGATACTGGTCCACCAGATTGAACGCAGACTTGGTGTAAATGCTGCCGTCCTGGTAGTACCGCTCGAGTTGGTCACTGCCACCGGTGATGGTGCCAAGAAAGCAACCGATGCGGTGGCTGCCGTAACGTTCCCGCGCGGCCGCAACGGCTTCCATGATGCCGTCCTGATTCAGCACCGCCTGAGCCAGCCTGATACAGTTGTTGTCATAGTTGGCGAACTCGCCCTCGACTTTCGGTGTTTGCGCATCGTCCACAAAACCGAACCAGGTGGACCCGAGCCCGGCCCCCATGTCGTAATGACGAAGCCCGCTGCGCTGGTTGCGCAGGGAATCGAGAGTTTGTTGATTGCCCACACCCAACGCGCTCACCAGGCTGAAAGCCGTCACATAGGTGGGCGCGATGGATGGGGAATGGGTAGGCCTGGAACTGTTTGGCGCTGGATTGACTGGCATGCTCCATTGCTCCTGCCGGCCATGAAAGGCCGGAGAAAAGTGTGACAACAAAACTCACTTTCGTTCGGCGCTGAACTCACCCGATGCAATACTGTTGCAGCCGGAATCAAGACATACAAAGCGGTAAGCTGCACTGCTCCGCGGGGTCAGGCGGACCCGTAACTGGTCGCCAGGCTTCAACGGTGTCGTGAACTTCACTCTGGATAAGCGCTTCATTTCCAGGCTGGCATCGAGTTGCGCTAGCGCCACCCGAACATATTCCAGAATGACCACACCCGGGATCAAAGGATGGCCGACGAAATGGCCATTCGACGCCGGGTGGGACTCTGATATGTCGATGCAGTACTCGAAATCAGGCTGTGGCGACTGCATGCTTGATCTGCCCGCCGGTTTCACCGCCGATGGCTTCACAGACGAATGCGTGCAGGTTCTTGACGCAGTACATGGCGTTGCGGCTGGCCTCGTCCTGGGCTTTCATTTGCACACCGTACCGCTGTTTGATGACCGCACCGATTTCCAGCGCGTCGATAGAGTCCAGACCCAGCGCACCGGTGGCGGCATCGCCGAACAGTGGCGTGGTTGGAGTAAATTCATTCTCAACTTCCAGGTTCAGTGTTTCCAGAACCAGGTCCAGCATTTCCTCTACAGTTGGCATTTTCATTTTGAGCGTCCCTTTGTGGTTTCTCGGCTTGGTTGAATTCGCTACTAACAAACAACTATCGAAATCAATTCAGATTCGCTAACCATATCCACGATCGCTGATTCAGACGCATTCACAAAGGATAAAAGCAGAGGGTAGACAGTGCATTTCCTTTGCAGACTGCGTTGTTGCAACGAGTATCCCGGTTGATTAGTTGGTCCTTGTCATGACCAAAATACGACGACTGGAAGTCGAATATCATTTCTGAAAACTTGAAAATTGCTGTGACATAAACTAACCACTTTTTGAAAATACTTCCACCGCTGGGAAACTATTTTTTTGTAATTTTATTTTCTCGCAATATTTTTTTTCGTACGACACAGCATTCCGTAATTCTTTGAAGACGCGTTTCCGGAATTTTTTCGTGTGAAAAAATTTTGCAGTGCAACCCCACCCAATAATCGCACTGCAATTTTACTGACAGCAAAAATTGTCAGATGTATTTGCGTCCGACAATTCAACGAAACGACAAGACGTGAGCAGTAGAAGGACCGCACGTGCCGGACAGAATGCCCTGGTATGCTTCCAGAATGGCAGAGTCCCCTGCCACAAGCCGGACACTGATAGCGGAGTGCGCCGTTTTGTTGATTTGGCTCCATGCTGCGTGAAATTCACGGTTGAATGCATCATGGCCCCGTTCTTCCGTATGGCGCTGAAACTCGGTCGGCGCGAAAAACAGAATGGGTTCCGGGCCTGGCAACTGAATACCCAGCCCAACCTTGTTCCAGTGAGTAACGCCCACCCAGCAGCTGTATACGAGTTTCTCGCCCAGGCGAGCGTGCACGGCTTTTCGCAGCCGGATATTGCCGGACATGTCGATATAAACTGTTCGTGAATCGTTGGGCAGTTCGGACACTTGGCTGTAGTCGAGTACCTCGTCGTAGCAGCCAAGTGATCTGACGAAAGTAAGATTGTTGGACGAAGTGAGCCCTATGACTTTGCAGTCACGCCTTTCGCGGCGAAATTCTCTATCGCCATGTGCGTTCAGAAGCGCGGCCGTTCCAAACGCAGTCTTGCTGGAAGCCGAACCAAACACCAGTGTGTCAGCGCCGAAGAAATCGTGTTCCGCCAGAAATGAATCAATCAGAAATGACGTCAGGAAAAGCGGGCGCAATGCAACTTGCTGGTCGTGAGATTCGTTCTGGAAGTGAGTATCGGCTGTCAGGCGGGTATAACTATTATATATGCTTGCCAGCGTTGCACGATGGGGTGAGCTTTCAATGAAGCCCATCGGACTGACGTGGCCCGCCTTCAGAATGACATGGGATGCGGCGGGCAGTAATCCGTAAATCCGTTCGCCAACCGCCAGGTCGCTGCAGCGGGATTCCACAATGTCAGCGAATCCCCATACCGGAATCTGGCCCCAGCCTTCCCGAGCCGGGTAGATGTCCCAGTAATTCATCATCTCACCCATTGCAGCATAGGTGATGTTGTTGGCGCTGAGACCAAACCGGTCGATGACAAGCCGCACCTCTCCTTCCTGCAGCGGACGGCCATTCTCATCCGACTCCGCAATTTCGGCCTGTTCAAGTATCTTGCGATTTATCAGCAGATGTCGGGCGGGATGTGTAGACATGAACCTACTCCTGTAATGTGCTTCATTTAAAAACAGGCGAAGCCGATGCGGCGTTCCCTGCAAGCATCAAGGAGAGGAATTCTTGCATGAAATGATTAATGAATTGCGATAGGTCCTGTTTATTTTTGATTGCCCATACGAAATGTGAAAAGTGATTGTGCAATTGCGGTGCGTCCTGTTCTGGCCACTGTCAGCCATCCTCTCAAAACTGATATGTCGAATAGCACGACAGAGAGACGGTGCAGAAAACAAGTGAATCAATATGACTGTGCGTTCATGTCACATTTGGACTGCTTGTATGGGCATTCAGTTGTCGGACTGTCGGAAAAAAAAGGATGCTGCTGTTGTCACGCGCGCGATCGTCAGTGTTACGGTTGACTCCCACCGCCCGCTGTGGCATAGGGAGCCTCTGGTGCGTCCTAGTACAAATTTTCTCCAGCCCTCAGCGTGACGTCTGCAGGCTAAGTTTGCGCGAGGT
>JBMOPR010000365.1:0-2327 GCA_049323075.1 Pseudomonadota bacterium | reverse complement strand
TACCGGCGAAGGGTTGTGGTGGCTGGGCCTGCTGCTGGGTCTGTCGGCGCTGACGGTGCCGGTGCTGGCAGTGACGGGCATCCAGATCTGGTGGAAGCGGCGGCGGGGCCTGCCCAAACTGGTGGGCAATGTCGCGGCGGACGCCGCCGATACGGTGATTCTGGTGGGCACTGAGGGCAACACTACCTGGGGCTTCGCCAGAACCCTGCACGATGCGATGACGAAGGCAGGCCATCGCGTCCACACGGCACCCATGAACCAGCTGGCGCCCGCATATCGCAGTGCGACGCGGCTGTTTATCCTGGCGGCCACGTATGGCGACGGTGGTCCGCCAGGGTCTGGCAGCCAGTTTCTGGCGAAGCTGCGAAAATTCAACGGTGCGCCGCAATTCCAGTTCACCGTACTGGGTTTTGGCGACCGGCAGTTTCCCAGGTTCTGCCAGTTCGCCGTTGATGTCGATGCAGCATTGCGCGCCAAAGGCTGGACGGCCTTCTGCCCGCTCGACCTGATTGACCGGCAATCGCCGCAGGAATTTGCCCGCTGGGGTAAAACCGTGGGCGAGCTGATCGGCACGGATCTGACGCTGGAGCACAATCCGGAACGTCCGCACACCACGCCGCTGCAACTGGCGGAGCGCGTGGAATACGCCGCTGATACGGATACGCCCACCACCGTATTCCGTTTCATCGCCCCGCCGCCAGCGCGCAAGGCGGGCATCCTGCGCTTTCTGCGCCGGCACCGCGGTCTTCCTTATTTTGAGGCTGGCGATCTCGTCGGCATCCTGCCGCCGGGCAGTCACGTTCCCCGGTTTTATTCGCTGGCGTCTTCATCGAAGGAAGGGCTGCTGGAGATCTGCGTGCGCAAGCACACCGAAGGCCTGTGTTCCGGCTACCTGCACAATCTGAAAACCGGTGAAACCATCGACGCCTTCATCCGGCCCAATCCGGAATTCCGGCCGGCCTCCGGCAAGGCGCCCGTTATTCTGATCGGCGCCGGCACGGGCATCGGGCCACTGACCGGATTCATCAAGCACAACACACCGCATCATCCCATGTACCTGTACTGGGGCGGACGCAATCCGCAATCTGATTTTCTGTATCAGTCAGAGCTGAACGGCTATCTGGAAGACAAGCGTTTGACCGAGCTGAACACGGCGTTTTCCCGCACGGATGATGGCGCCTACGTGCAGGACAGAATCAGTGCGGATGCCGCGGAACTGCGCCAGCTGATCCAGAAAGGTGCGCAGATTCTGGTGTGTGGTGGCCGGGAGATGGCAAAAAGCGTCAGGGACGCCATCGACGCGATCATTGCACCGCTCGACACCAGCGTGCAGGCGCTGAGGGCCGAAGGGCGATATCGGGAGGATGTTTACTGATTCCATCCCGGGATCAGACCTGCATTGCCGTGGGCACTTTAAATATATATGAAATTTCGTATATAATCCCGGCCGACACGGATTAAGCTCCTGCGAGTACACCCATGAACCCAGTCCAGTTCTACAAATGTCTGGCCGATGACACGCGGCTGCGCTGCCTGCTGCTGATTGCCCGGGAACAGGAGCTGTGCGTGTGCGAGCTGACTGAAGCGCTGCAGGAGATCCAGCCCAAAGTTTCCCGGCACCTGGCGCAGCTGCGGGAAAATGGTTTGCTGCTGGACCGCCGCCAGGGCCAGTGGGTGTTTTATCGAATCAATCCGGCAATGCCGGACTGGGCCAAGGCCGTCCTCTCCACCACGTTGGACAGCAATCCCGCCTTTCTGGCGAAAAATCTTAAACAGCTTTGCCGTATGGGTGACAGGCCCACACGTACCCAGGCCTGTTGCTGAAAAGCCTGTTGCTGAAGCGCCTGATGTTGGTCTCTGGATGACGCTATGAAAATACTGTTTTTGTGCACACACAATGCCTGCCGCAGCATTCTGGCGGAGGCTATCGCCCGTAAAATGGGGCGCGGCCGCTGGCAGGTGGCCAGTGCCGGCAGCCAACCCTCTGGCCGCGTGCATCCCTTGACCCTGCACTATCTGGCGGAGGCGGGCTACAGCACGGACGACCTGCACAGCCAGGGCTGGGATTCACTGGAAGAATGCCAGCCGGACGTGCTGATCACGTTGTGCGATCAGGCTGCCGGAGAATCCTGCCCGGTGTGGCTGGGGCGCGCGATGAAAGTGCATTGGGGGCTGGCCGATCCTTCCCGCAATGCGCCAGGATCGCCAGAAGCCGATGCGGCATTCCGCTACACGATCCGCCTGCTGGAAGGCCGCTTTGAAGCCTTGTTGAAGCACGATCTGGATCAGCTGGCACCGGCGCAGCTGCAGCAGATTTTTATAGAGAC
>JBMOPR010000364.1:0-2328 GCA_049323075.1 Pseudomonadota bacterium | reverse complement strand
TGCAGGTGCTGCTGCGGCCCGACGATGTACAGCCTGATCCCGCCGGCCCCCTGCGGGCCCTGATCCTGAACAAGACCTTCACCGGTGCCACGTCCCTGGTACAGCTGAAACTGCCGTCCGGCGCCGTGGTGGATGCTCTCTTCCCCAGCAACGCCGAGGAACAGCCGGGCGACTTCGTGGGCATCCGGCTGGACGTCAGCCACCTGGTGGCCTTCGTCGCCGAAGCAGGCTAGGCGCCCGCCCTTCCCGAACCCCTGCCCGGCCCCGGCCCGCCAGCCACCCAGCCGGCCGGCTGCTATGCTTAAAACTCAGTCACTGGTTTTTGAGCGAAGCGCCCGATGTCACAGGCCCACCTATCCCTCCGCGTCAAGGTCATCACGGTCGTCATCCTGTGCAGCATTGCCCTGCTGGGCAGCCTGTACCTGCACAACCAGAGCCAGGCCCGTGAACAGTTGCAAGCCCAGCGGCAAGTGATGCAATACCTGTCGGTAGCCAACCAGATCCAGAGCCTGGTGATCCGGACCCAGCAGCTGCGCGCCAGCACCGATGCCGCCACCAACCGCCAGCTGCTGCAAAAACTGCAGGACAACAACAGCCAGCTGGCCACGGTCGCCAGCCTGAGTTTCAGCAGCGCCAATCCGCTGCTGGAAAACGTCACCTCGCTACTGATCGACCAGCTGGCCCAATATCAGTCCCAGCTGACAGCGCTGATTACCGCGCAGGAAGCTTACCTGCAGATCCGCGACGAGCTGACCACAAGCGCCAACACGCTGGACCAGTACCTGAAAGACCAGAACGCGATTTACCTCTACAGCCTGTTCACTGATATGCAGGGCCAGCAGCTGGATTTCCAGATCGACCGCGATCCGGATCACCTGGCCACCTTCGGCGAGAAAGTAAAAAGTTTCATTGCGGAAATTCCCGAATCCGAACTGGCAGAAGAAGACCACGCTGCCGCCAGCGAGAAAATCCAGTCCTTCCAGGGCCTCTTCAGCAAGATGGTGGAACGCTCGCAAAGTGTCGACAAGCAGTTGCAGGAAATCGACGCCCGCTTCGACAGACTGGCGCCGCTGAGTTCGGATTTCCTGACCCAGGTGGAGAAAGCCAACACCAGCGACAGGAGTGGCTCCATCGAAATGATGTTCGTGCTGACACTGATCCTGATCGTGTGCGGCGTGTATTTCCTGTTTTCCACCATCACCCATGGTTTCCAGCGCCGCGAATCGCAGTGGCTGGAGCAGGCCGGACGCCTGAGCGGCGGCAGCCTGCAGGCAAAGGATGTCGAGACACTGCTGCAACAGCTGGGCGACCAGCGCAACGCCACCCTGAAAGCATTGCAGACACTGCAATCCCTGCTGGAGAACAGCGGCGCCGGCATGTCCCACGCGCAGAAAGAGGCACTGCACAAACTGCAGCGGGAACTGCACCAGCTGCAGGATCTGGCCCACAACGGCCAACAGATCGCGCGGGCCTTCGCCGAGATCTCCCACGCCACCGATCAATCGCGGCAGGTGGCGGACGCCGCCAAGAACAACGCCCGGGTCGGGCAGCAGGCGGTGGAGGGTCTGGCGCAGCAGATTGAAAAACTCACCGACCAGATCAGCCGTGGCGCGGTGCAGATCAACGAGCTGGCGGTGAACAGTCAGGCCATCGGCAAGGTGGTGGACATGATCACCAGCATCACCGAACAGACCAACCTGCTGGCGCTGAACGCGGCCATCGAAGCGGCCCGCGCCGGCGAGCACGGTCGCGGTTTTGCGGTGGTGGCAGACGAAGTGCGGTCGCTGGCCACCAAGACCACGGCGGCGGCGGTGGACATCAAGCGCCAGATCGAGGACATCCAGAAGTCCGCGAAAAGCAGCGTGGGCATGATGGAACAGAGCAAGGACATGGTGGCGCGCAGCGTGAAGGAAGCGCAGGCGGCCTTCGACGCGTTCGACACCATTTCCCAGTCGGTGATCGACATCGATGCGATCACCGTGTCGATTGCGGATAACGCGGCCTGTCAGGCGGAGATTGCCGGTTCGGTCAGCGCCAACGTACAGCGGATCGAGCAGGATCTGGCGGCGGGGTTGCAGCAGCTGGAGCGGCAGACTGGGCAGGGGGAGACCTTGAGCGAGATTGTTGCGCAGGCGGAGGAGTTGCGGCGAATCTGGCGGGGGTAGGCTTTATTGCAGGGTCTTCTTCGGGCGAAAAGCGGACCTCCAGCGATACAACGTACTTCTTCATCAATCAACTATTTCCAGTGATATGTCCCAGGCAACTCTTCAGGTGATATTCCTGTCCATCTATCGAAGGAATGAAAAAATCGCCTTAGAATCAATGCAA
>JBMOPR010000363.1:0-2331 GCA_049323075.1 Pseudomonadota bacterium | reverse complement strand
ATCTGGTCCAGAATCAGGCGCAGGGTATAGGCACCCTGATCGATACTGTCATTGCCAGGGGACAGTATCTCGGGCCCGGTATCCAGCTCTGGTTCCACCTTGCCGCTCACCACACCCAGGCGCAACTCGCCGACGCTGTAAAATTGCGACCCCAGATCGAGGCCGGCCAGCGCGGTTTTCACATCGTAGCGGGCAATGCGGTCGTCATCCGCGTACAGGTCGGTTGAGTGCTGTTCCGCAGAGACGCGGGGCGCGACAAAAAAATAACTTTTGGCGTTGAGCGGCTGGTAAAACTCGGAGGTAATGCTGGAGGTTCTTCCCACCTGAAAATCATTGCGCCATTCGGCGCCGAGTTTGTTGAGCCAGGTCTGGCGGTAACTGGCCAGCAGGTTGAAGTGCGCGTCGCCGGTGAAATCGCTCGACATGCCCAGGCCGAACCTGAGGTAGTTGGGGCCCCAGGATTTCTCGATAGCCTCCACCACCAGCACGCGCCGGCCTGCCTCTTCCAGAAAACGATAATTCACATGTTCGAAATCGCCGGTGCCATAAATGCGGCGCATATCACTGTCCAGCACGTCCTGATCGACCGGCTCGCCAATCCGGGTCTCCATGACGTTCTGGACGGATTCGGCATTCACCCGCGTCAGATTCAGGAAACGGATTTCATCGACCGGACGATTGTCCGGCATGACCGCCAGCTGCTGGCGTCGCCGCACCGCCCCATAGGCGTCGGCCGGTAGCGCCAGCGCGGTGAGCCGTTCGGCCTGCTTGTGCGCCGCCGCCTCGCCCAGGGGCGCGATGCGGGGCAGGCTGTCGAAATCGCCCGTGGAATAATCACCCAGTTCCGGTGAAATCAGGATATCGTGCGGATTCAGCGCCGCAATGGACGCCTGCACGTTCTGCTCGGTCAGAATGCTGAGCATCTGCCCGGACACGCCGACAATGCCGTTGATTTCGTCACGTTTGAGCAGCGGAGTGCCAACATTGACCGCGATGATGATATCCGCGCCCATTTCACGGGCGGTCTGCACTGGCAGGTTGCTGGTCAGCATGCCGTCCACCAGGATCATGCCGCCGAATTCCGCCGGCGCCACCGCACCGGGCACCGACATGCTGGCGCGCATGACGAGCGCAATGTCGCCTTCGTCAAATACCACGGCCTTGCCGGTGACCAGATCGGTCGCCACTGCGCGATAGGGAATGGGCAGTTTGTCGAAGCGGAAATAGCCTTTCACTTTGGTCAACCGGCGCAACACCGTTTCCAGCTGCACGCCGGTCACCAGGCCCTTGGCCAATTCTATCTCGCCCGCATTGATTCCGATTTCGGGCGAAAACAGATTGGAGTAATCATCCTGCTTGCGCCGCATGGTGAGCTGCTGGCGCGGCGGCTCCTCCTTGAACAGCAGTTGGGTGGAGATGCTGCCGAGCACCTGGTCCATTTCCGCCAGGCTCATGCCCGTGGCGTAGGCAGCCCCGACCAGCGCGCCCATGCTGGTGCCCACGATGCAGTCGATTGGCACCCGGTATTCTTCCAGCACCTTGAGTACGCCGACATGGGCGGCTCCGCGCGCGCCGCCGCCCGAAAGTACGACACATATCTTGGGGCGCGCTTTTGCACTTTGTGCCACAGCCTGGGTATCGGCCAGCACCGGATTCATCAGGCCCAGCAGCGCCAGCGTCAGCAGAAATGAACCTAGGCCATGTGCCGGCACCCGATGCTTGTAACCCAAATCAGCCTCCCCACATGCCTGCCCGGCATTCATCAATCGGTTGTGACCATCCATTTTTTATTCGGTAAATGGCCCACAGCCTTACCTGCGCGCGGGCACAATTATTCCGCTGGCAGTGATTCCACATTCTGCCGGATGCGCAGGGAAAAATCCGCCGCGCCGTCCGTCGCCCGGTCCGCCGCAAGCGCCCGCGCATTGACATGGGCACGGCGCTGCACTTCGGCAAACGTCAGCCCGTCACCTTGCAGGCGGCCATGTTCGAACAGCAGTTCGGGCAGGTAGCCGCTCACCAGTATTTTCCAGTCCAGCTGCAAATGCTGCTGATTGACCAGCGTATTCAACCAGATACTGGTAGTGCAGTTGGTGGTCAGTGTGTTGTAAAACTCTGGCTCTGACCTGAGCTGGTTGATCCGGCGGATGTACTCGAGAAAAAGGCGCCGGCCATTGTCAAGATCACCAGCAGCGCGATAGACATACACATCTTCCACCGGATTGTGCCGGTAGTGGGTACGCAGACGGATGACGTCACGTTCGTCCGCGACCACATAGTAAAGTTCGTACTGACGGAAAAAGCCCTTCAGCGTCGAGTACTCCTCGTCTT
>JBMOPR010000362.1:0-2332 GCA_049323075.1 Pseudomonadota bacterium | reverse complement strand
GTACGGAACAGCAGCATGCCCAGTTCGTCCAGATTATTGCAATTGTGGCAGTGCACGAGGAACTGGATATTGACCCCCAGATCGCTGGTGTCCGACATTGCGCTCATCGCCAGCGCATTGGCCTGCATCAGTCGGCTGTGCAACTGGCGGTTCGCGATGCGGTGAAACACGGCTTTCTGGATGCGCGCCACCAGCTCCGATCGCGGCATGGTCGCCGTCAGAACGTCATCCACCCCGGCGTCATACAGTGGCATCAATTCGATATCGCCCGCAACCATTAACATCAGGATGACGGGTACGTCGGCGAACCCTGCCTCTGTCTTGAGCTGGCGGCATACTGACAGACAATCGTAGTCGCCCTTACAGCCATCCATGAGCACAGCATCAATGTCCTGGGCGGATTCGTCGCGGGCCTGCGTGGGATCGCTCAACAGGCGTACATTGAACTGCTCACCCAGGGCTTCAGCGAGCGGGCTAGCGCCGGTCGAATTGATGATGAGGATGCGTTGCTCAGCCGGTCTGGACATATCCGTCACCTTGCTTATGCCAATGAATCATCAGACAAAGACTGGCCCCGTGCGGGTACCAGTCTTCCATTTATAAAGCGTAGAACAAGGTGGAGGGAAAAGCCGTCAGACAAGCTCGCGCGTGGGCAGTCTGGGAAGTGATTCCCACTGTGAAGGATCGGACACCATTGCACGGGCGCTGATGGAACACATGACGGCTTTGTAACTGTCCACCACTTCCCGCGTACAGGGCGTCGTCGTCAGGATATTCATCGAGGCGCTTTCCATCATCCAGATCAGCGAGTAATACACCTTGGGATCCAGGCGCACACCCTCTTCCTCGAAGTAGCGGTCATCGAACAGCTTCACCATATGCTCCAGCAGGGTCGCCCGGTGTGGCGCCAGCGGAGAATCCGCCCGCAGCGCCTCTTCCGTCATCATGCGAATCAGCGGCCCCAGGTTTGCGTGATAGTCAAAAAAGAGCTCCACGCACTGCACCACAAACTCGCTGACCGAGGCCGACTGCGTCTTCACAGCCCTGAACCGCGCCATCAACAGCTCGGCTGCAATCTGATAAATGCTTTCCAGTACTTCCACCTTGTTTTTGAAGTACTTGTAGAATGTGCGGCGGGAAATGTTGGCGGCGTCCAGCAGATCCTGAACAGTGGTATCCTCGATGCCCTTGCTGGTAAACACGCCAATCGAATTGAACAGGACATCCGCCTTGGCGCCCTGGCCAGGAACCGGAAAATTGAACTGCCGGACAGCATCATCCAGTTCCTTCTCGGTTGCCTTCTGAATCAGTTCAACGAACAGATTGTCGTGTGACTGCTGCTGATCTTGTTCCATGGTTATCCCCCAATCTACTACTCAATGATGCGGGCGCAACCTAATAAACATAGGTGCAAGAGAAGCCCGAAAACAGGCTAGAAAGTGTACCCTGATAAACGACAAAAATATACCGTGTATACACCCGGCCATCATCAAACAGACCGGATATTCACGACCCAACACCCAGAATCGGACCAACGTCCTTGCAGATGCAGTTGCGCAAACTTTACACTTCCCAAACCTATATAAGTAGACACAATAAAAAATAATGACTACAAAACTTTTTTCCAGCCGTGATTTCAACCGCCGCTCAATCCTCGTCCTCACGCTTGCTTTTTTACTTTGCTTACCCGCACTCTGGGCCGGCTTCATGGGCGACGATTACATGCATTACGCCGTCCTCAATGCCAAAAACCTGCCCATTGGCAAACCGGATGACCTGTCCCTGTTTGGCCTGTTTTCCTTCATTAATGGCGATCCCGAGAGAAACCGGCAGGCCATGGACCTCGGCGTCATCCCCTGGTGGACCTATGGCGAAATGAAGTACGCCTTCTGGCGTCCCATTAGCGAGGTATTCCACTGGATTGATCACCAGCTCTGGCCGCGCAGCCCTGCCCTGATGCACCTTCACAGCATCCTGTGGTATCTCGCCATTTGCGTGTTGCTGGCCAGATTGTATCGCCGCACGCTGGGGGCCGGATCGGTCACCCTGCTGGCGTTGGCACTGTATGCGCTGGACAGCACCCATGGATTCACCGTCAGCTGGATAGCAAACCGTAATGCGCTCATCAGCGTCCTGTTCGGGCTGCTGGCCATCTGGTTCCACCTGCGCTGGCGCGAGGAAGATAAAATCGGACTGGCTGCCCTTTCCCTCCTTTGCATGCTGGCCAGTCTGCTTTCTGCAGAACTCGGAATTTCCGCCTTCGGCTATCTGGGCGCCTACGCACTGACACTGGACAAGCGCGGGCGAGTGAAAGGCTGCCTTGCCACGGTGC
>JBMOPR010000361.1:0-2332 GCA_049323075.1 Pseudomonadota bacterium | reverse complement strand
CAGCCGCCGGCGCAGCGTGCGTTCCGACACCCGCAATTTTTCCGCCACAAAACCGATCGACGGCGACGCGTCCAGATACAGCGAAATGATTTCGCGGATGCGTTCGGTCAGCTGGGTGTGCGACTGCACCTTTTTCAGCTCGTCCTCGCATTGCTGCAGCATCACCCGCTGGTTCAGCGCATTGGCGGTGCGGATCGGCTGGTCCAGTTGCGCCTGGGAAAACACCAGGGCGTTGCAGTCGGCATTGAATTCAACGTCGCAATGGGTATAGACGCGATACTGCTCCCAGTGGAGCGGTTGCTTGAAGGTGACACAGACCCGTTTGGGGTAGAAGGGTTGGCCCGTCAGTAGCGACACGTTGTAACCGGTGGTGCTGATTAAGGCCTCCACCAGTGCGATGTTCAGTTCGGGATACGGCGTGGAGATCTGGTATTCCATCACGACTTCGTCCCTGTGCTGCTGCAGGGCAATGCGCACCGCCGGCAACACGATGGCGGCGTAGCGCTCCATGATGGTCATTACTGTGCGCACATCCTTGCAGGCCATGATCGCCGATCCCAGATTGCCGTGGGCCATCAACGGAATGCGCGCACCCAGTTCCAGGAAAAAACTGCTGCGACGGGTATGGCGGTTCACACTGTGAATCACTTCCGCGAAGGTCTCCACTTCCACCCGTTCCAGCCGTTGCAGCGCCTCCGGATCGGAGATGCCGGCGTCGCGGAACACGGCGGCACTGTCCTCGCCCAGTTCCTTCAGGTATTCATCGATGTAGGCCAGATAAATGCCGTAAGCCGTTGCCCTTTCCAGCACACGTACACCCCGCAGCGTCACTTCAAACTCATGAATCAAAACTGTTTTTCCGGAACGACCCGGTCCGGGTCCGGCAGTCCTTTCCGATGATCCGTGGCCGAAAATACCCCCTTTAGGCCTGCTTTACAACTATAGTGAACGATTGGCCACTTTTATACTTTGAAGGTAGTCGGGCAATTCCCAGAGCCCTCCCAATCGCAGTGTGAGACTGGCATGTTCGGATGGTTTTCCAAAAAAGAATTCAAACTGGTGGTAGATGGTGGCCCAGCGCTGGATCTGCAACACAAGGAAACTGTTTTGAACGGCGCGTTGCGCCACAAGCTGGATTTTCCCTACAGCTGCAAGGTGGGCGGTTGCGCCGCCTGCAAATGCCAGCTGGTGTCGGGCAAGGTGAAGGAACTCACCGACAAATCCTACCTGCTGAGCAAGGAAGAGATTCAGCAGAATTTCATTCTGGGCTGCCAGAGCATTCCGGTGTCGGATGTGGAGATCAAACTGCCGGTGAATCCGCTGGCACAGCAGCGCACCCAGGGCACGATCGTGAAGCAGGTGGCGCTCACCCACGACATCACCGAAGTATTCATTGAGCTGGATACCACCGTGCAATACCGGCCCGGCCAGTACGCCTCCGTGCAGGCAGCGGGCACCGACATTCCGGCGCGCTGCTATTCCTTCGCCCACACCTGCACGCCCGGTGGCCGGCGCGATATTTCCTTTTTCATCCGCGCCGTGCCCAACGGCCGCATGTCGCACTGGCTGATGAGCCCGGCGGCACTGAACCGGAAAGTGAACCTGCATGCCAGCCTCGGCGATTTCTATCTGCGCGACAGCCGGCGCGATCTGCTGTGCGTGGCCGGCGGCAGTGGCCTGGCGCCATTGATTGCGTTGCTGGAAGGTGCGCTGGAAAACACGGCAGAAACCGGCGCGGCCAACCGCAACGTATTCCTGCTGATGGGTGCCCGCAGCCAGCGTGACCTGTATTACCTGGACGCCATCAAGGCCCTGCAGCAGAAATGGCAGGGTCGCTTCGAATTCATTCCCGTGCTGTCGGAAGAACCGGCCGACAGCGACTGGAAGGGCCAGCGCGGCTGGGTGACAGACGCGATCACTCCGGACATTGCCGGCAACGCCGAAGGCTACCTGTGCGGCCCGCCGCCGATGATCGACGCAGCCATCACCTGCATGACAACGCTGGGTGTGCCACGGGACCAGATTTATTTTGACAAGTTTTCCGATCAGACCGTGCCGGCACAAAAAGCCGGATAAAAAAATCAGGTCGGGTTTTTGCGGCCACGCCGCCTTTATCACCACCGCCAACACAACAATCACGACAGAGGACTGCACGATGTTTCGTTATCTCCGCTTTTATGTCGCGCCGCTCACCATCATGGCCATGTCCGTGGGCATGTTTTTTGGCTACCACTGGTTGTGGCTGCCGGCAGCGCTCTACATCGCCACCATCGCCACGCTGGACCAGATGTTTCCCCATGACGTGGAAGAAACGCCGTACGACTACGAATTC
>JBMOPR010000360.1:0-2333 GCA_049323075.1 Pseudomonadota bacterium | reverse complement strand
CCCCAGCCTCGACACCCTCTCTTGTCGTATTCCGTGCGAATTCCAATTTCAAAACAACTTACGCCCCAGCACCCATCGCATTCACCACCGCTGCCAGATCCACACCCGCATCCGCCAGATCGCTTTCCTTCAGCACCAGCTTCTGCGCGATGATTTTCTTTGCCGCCATGAATTCCTTCGCGCTGTTGATGCAGTCCGCCGCCAGTACCTGATCACCTTTCATGTACCACGCCACGAACTGATCATTGGACGGCACGCCGCGAATAATCACCCGCTCGTAACCACGATTCATGCCGGCGATCTGCAGCTTCGCGTTGTACTGGTCCGACCAGAACCAGGGCAGTGCATGATAGGCTTTTTTCAAGCCGCAGATCGAAGCGGCCGCCGCTTTTCCCTGCTCCATGGCATTGGGCACGGATTCCAGCCGCAGACGATAGCCCAGCAGATCGTTGGGGTGGTTGGTGCAGTCGCCTGCTGCCACGATGTCCGGGTCGGAGGTTTGCGCGAATTCATCCACTACCACGCCGTTGCTGATTTCCAGCCCGGCGTCCGCCGCCAGTTCGGTGTTGGGAATCACGCCAATGCCGATGATCACCAGATCCGCGCCCAGCACGCGGCCTTCGTTGCACACGACCTGCTGCACACGATCCTGGCCGCGCAATTCAAGCGCCTGCGCGTTGGTGATGATCTTCACGCCGTGGCGCTGGTGCAGGTCGGTGTAGTAGGCCGACAGTTCCGGTGCCGTAACCCGTTCCAGGACCCGGTTCATCATTTCCAGCACGGTCACGTCCATGCCCAGCTTGCGCAGCGATGCCGCCGTTTCCAGCCCGATATAACCGCCACCCACGATCACCGCATGGCCGCCGGGTTTCACTTCGCTCTGGATTTTTTCTGCATCCGCCAGGGTGCGCAGGTAGTGCACGCCTTTCAGGTTGGCGCCGGGAATCTCCAGCTTGCGCACGCGGGCGCCCGTGCACAGGGCCAGTTTGGTGTAGGCCAGGGTTTCGCCGTTGTTGAGCAGCACGGTTTTGGCAGCGCGGTCGATCTTTTCCACGCTCAGGCCCAGCCTGAATTCCACGCTGGATTTTTCATACACGGTGGCTTTGAAAATCTCGATCTGGTCGGGCGTCTTTTCCTTCATCAGCAGCGCCTTCGACAGCGGCGGGCGGTGATAGGGCAGCTGGGTTTCGTCGCCGATCACGACGATGCGGCCGGCCCAGCCTTCCTTGCGCAGACTGGTGGCCAATTGGGCGCCGGCATGGCTGGCGCCGATGATGATGCAAACCTGTTGTTGCTGCGTCATGACTTCTTTTCCCCTGCAGTCGAAATGTCGTGCTGTTGCCTATTGTACCTGCAATGGCAGGCTTGATTTTGTCTGCCATAAAGTATACGGTGTATACTCCGGAAGCAATAGTAAATCCGCTTTTTTCCTGTGCCAATCTCGGCCCTGTGCCGGCCATTCACCGGGAAATCGAACAAAAACAATTTCATATTCAATAAGAATTGCGGGAGTAAGCACCATGCCAAACATTCAAGTCACCGATCTGTCGGGAAAGGTATCCACGCTGAAGGCCAAGAGCGGCGAAACCCTGATGGAGGCGCTGCGGGATAATGGTTACAGCGATATCGAAGCCGTATGCGGTGGTGTCTGTTCCTGTTCCACCTGTCATGTGTACCTGGAAGGCGACTGGTTCAGCAAACTGGGTGAGCGCAGCGAAGACGAGAACCAGCTGGTGACCAGCACCGATCACTTCAAACCCAATTCCCGCCTGTCGTGCCAGGTCACGGTGTCCGACGACATGGACGGCATGGCCATCACCATCGCCCACCAGACCTACTGAGGTTTCAGAGTGTCGCGCTTGCGCAGGCGGCCAGGCGCCCCGGTGTGAGCATGAACGACATCACCGATCACCAGCAGGTGGACAGCCCGAGCTGTTTTCTACCCATTGTTTTCTGCAATTCAGTGTCTGCAAAAAAAAAGGGCAACGGCGTTAACCGTTGCCCTTTTCTACTGCTGCCTTCTCAAAGCGTTTTCAGGTACTCGATGATGGCGGTGCGTTCGGCGTCGGTGAGTACGCTGGTGAACTCGTGGCCCTCATTGCCCTGGCTGTACATGTGCGTGTTGTAGATCTTGCGGTTCTCCATGTTTTCCGTGGTGCGGATATAGGGGAAATCCACGTTCCAGGCGCCGGTCAGGCTGCCGTAAAGTCCTTCCAGTAACCGCTGCGGCCAGGGTGTGACGTAAATGTTCTTCGTGCTGCAGTTGAAACCGGGCTTCACCATGGGTGGCAGGTTCACGCAGGGACTCTCGTCATATTTCCAGCCCAGTTTCT
>JBMOPR010000359.1:0-2338 GCA_049323075.1 Pseudomonadota bacterium | reverse complement strand
AGGCGCTGCTGGATCAGGCCGCCGCCCTGGCGGATCAACTGACCACCCTGCTGGCCTCGGCCGCCGGCGAACGTAAGGAGGGCAACAGCGCCCGTCAGTTGCGGGATCAGGCCTATACGCACCTGAAGGCAGCCGTGGACGAGGTGCGCGACTTTGGCCAATACGTGTTCTGGGATAACGCGATCCGCCGTGATGGCTATTTCAGCGATTACACCCGCCGGGCCAATGCCCGCTCCCAGCGCAACAGGGCAGAGGCCAACAAAACCGGCGAGGTGACGACCGACGCCTGAGCCGTTCCCACCGTCCGCTGGGGGTCGCACTGGCTCCCAGGCGGTCTTCAGCCCGCCCTATGCAAGCTTGCCGCTGTCCTATGCAACACCCACCCGTTCCTATGCACTATTGTTCCTGTCCTATGCAGCAGCAACCCCCTCCTATGCACGGCTGACCCCTTCCTATGCCGGCAGCGGGGTTTCCTGTGCAGGAATACCGCTTCCTGATTTCACTATCTTCACCCCCAATTCTCACCTTGTCCGCAACCGCTGCCGATACTCCTGCGGTGTCAGATCTGTCCAGCGCTTGAACGCTTCGCGAAAACTGTCCAGCGCCAGCTGCAGCTGGTGTTCCTGGCAGATCTTGCGGTAGCTGGTGCCGTTGTCCTGCAGTTTGCGGCGTAAAGTACGCGGTGTGGTGTGCAGGCGGTCGGCGATGTCGTCCAGCCCCGGCAGCGGCCCTTCGCGCTTGCCCAGTTCCGCCCGCAGCATCCAGGTCAGGTCGCCTTTTTTCACCTTGGTGAGCCGCTCCATTTCCTGTTCGCAGACGCGGATCGCCAATGCTTCCGTCACCGGATTGCCCATCGGCAGCGGCCGCGTCATCAGGTTCTGCGGAATCACCAATACGCTCTGCGGACTGTTGAACTTCACCGGGCAGTGCAGATATTTTTCGTAGGAATCCATGTGCTCCGGCGCGGCGTAGGCCAGCCGTACTTCGCTGAACACTTCCTTCTGCCCCACCAGATCGGAAATGTGGCGGTGCAGAAAACCCACCAGCAGTTCGTGCGAGAAACTGGGGTTCAGCGCGAAGTTCATGCCTTCCTGCCGCGCGATCACAATATGGGTGGCGTCGTTCTTCACGCTGGGGGTGAGGCTGAAACGGCTGCGCACCAGGCTGCGGAAACGGTTGCCGGTGTCGAGGGCGTCACCCAGGGTGCGGGCGCAGATCAGCGCGGTGGCCAGCACGCCCCAGCGCGAGATGTTGAGCGCGCTGCCCAGGGCCAGGCCGATGTCCGGCCGCTGGGTGATGCGGTAGATGTTGTGGTAGATGATGTCGAACTGGCGCAGCGATACCTGGGTGTCCGCCAGATTGATCTGCTCCTCGGCGATGCCGGTGCCCAGCAGCCACTGCTTTGGCTTGAAACCTTCCTTGCGCATGAACTGCTTGATCAGGAACAGTTCGGCGGCCGGGTAAATGGCCTGGTCTTCGAATGCGGTCATGCGGGTTTCCCCCGGGTTCTTGTTGTTGGCGGGCAGGGCTTTGTGGTCGGGTGTGGTTATACAGGCCATCAAAGCGGGTCGATTCTGTCCTCTTTGCGAGGGCATGCCAAGTCCCGAGCGGACGAACGGTCACAGGGCGCTGCAGTGATGTAGGGGAGGGATGCGAGAAGATGGCGCTGGTCAGCAGGTTGCCGTGCCGTTCCTGCTAGAATCGCCCCCGCGTTCATTCATTCAAGCAGAGGGAGCTTTCACATGGGGATCAACAGGATCATGACGGCGGCCAGCCTTGCGGCCGGGGTGTTGCTGGCAGGTGTGGTGCAGGCAGCACCTGCCCGCCAGTTCGAGCTGGGGGCAGATGCAGGTCAGGCGGAACAGAAGTATTCACTGGACGGGCCGATCGACGACAAGAGCGGTGACGAAATGGGTTACCGCCTGTTCGGCACCTGGTTCCCGGCCGAGACCTTCGGCGTGCGGGGTGCCTTTGCCGATTTCGGCAATACCGAGGTCTACAGCTTCACCCTTGGCCCCGCGGACTACACGGTGGAATCGGACGTGACGGCCTACACACTGGGTGCGGTGCTGACCTCGCCGGTCAGTCACGGGCCGGTGCAGTTCTGGGGCGAGTTCGGGCTGGCGTTCTGGGATCTGGATCTGAACCAGAAGGTGTCGGTGCCGTCGCTGGGCGTGGCGTTTTCTGATGAGCTGGATTCGGATACCGACGCAGCACCGTATGCCGGCGTGGGCTTGCTGTTCGAGCTGGGCAGTGGATTCGGCGTCGGCGTGTCGGCGTTCTGGTACAAGATGGAGCCCGAATATCAGGGCGAGGAAGTGGATCTGGATATCCGTGT
>JBMOPR010000358.1:0-2354 GCA_049323075.1 Pseudomonadota bacterium | reverse complement strand
GGCCGATCAGCGACACGATGATGGCCACCAGAATGCCCTGCAGGGTGCCGAACACCAGCACGCCCAGGAAGGCAATCAGCGCCCAGCGGAATTCCATGGCGCGCACCTTGCGGATGGCGATGAATTCCTGCGGCTGGATCAGGCCAATCGAGTACACGATCACCACTGCTGCCAGCACTGCGTTGGGCAAGCGGCCCAGCAGGGGCGCCAGCAACAACATGGTGGCAGCTGCCATGGCCGCAGCCACCAGCGATGCCTTCTGGCTGCGGGCGCCGGCGGCGCGCACCACGGCGGTTTGCGACGTGCCACCGCCGGCGGGCATGGCACCAAAAAATGCCCCGGCCAGATTGCCGGCGCCGGTGGCGATCAGTTCCCGGTTGGCATCGATGGCGGGGTCGTCGCGATCGGTAAAGGCGCGGCCTGCCGCGATGGATTCGGTGAAACTCATCAGCGCGATACCGAGGGCGCCGGGCACCAGCTGTTCAATCAGGGACAGACCCGGCAGTGTCAGGTGTGGCAACCCCTGGGGAATGGTGCCGACGATGGCCAGCCCCAGATCGGCGAGGCCGAAATACCAGGTGGCCGCGATGCCGCCGGCCACGGCCACCAGCGGTGCGGGGGAATGGGGCCGCCAGCGTTCCATGCCGATCAGCAGGGCCAGAGTGGTGGCAGCTACGCCTGCTGTCAGCAGCGAGGTATGCGGCACTTCCTGCACCAGATTCAGCAGATCGCGGAAAAATCCTTCCTTCTGAATATGGATGCCCAGCAGCTTGGGCACCTGATCGAACACGATCACCAGGCCGATACCGGCCTTGAATCCCGTCAGTACCGGGGTGGAAATGAAATTCGCCACAAAGCCCAGCCGCAGCACCGCTGCCAGCAACAGCATGATGCCCACCAGCGTCGTGAGGGTGGCACAGGCCACCAGCAAGCGGGCGGGGTCGCCGTCGGGTACCACCAGTGCCAGCTGGGTGCCCGCCAGAATGGCGAGCGTCGTGGTGGAACTGACACTGAGTACCCGCGAGCTGCCCAGCAGCGCATAAACCAGCATGGGCAGGAAAGCCGTATAAAGGCCCACCGCTACCGGCAGGCCCGCCACCGTTGCATACGCCATGGATTTTGGCAGTACCACCGCGGCGGCAGTAAGACCCGCCAGAATATCGAAACGCAGGCCCTTGACCCTCGGGCCACCACTCTCGGGGCCAATGGGCATTACGACTTGCGGGCCTGTTCGTTGGCCAGGGCTTTTTCCGTAATGTCGTGGTAAAGCTGAACCATCTTGCCAATCACGTCTTCCAGTTCCGGCTGCCCTGTCAGATAAGCTCCCACATTTCTGGAGTCTTCGAATACCTCTTCCAGAAACTTGATATCAAATTCGTCCAGAACCTCACCGTTGTCCACTTTGGCCTTGATGTCCAACGCGCGCGGCAGGCGGATATTTTTCATGCGCTGGATCAATGCGGTGATCATGCCTGCTTCGGTTTGGTCGTCGCTCATGGTGTGCTCCTTGAGAGGGGTGAAGAGTGTAGGGGTAACAATTCTCTAGCCTAATCCAGGTATGTCAGCGATCGCCAGCGCTCAGAAGGACGCGCTGACAAAAGCCGTGGGGCCCTGGAAATTCACCCGTGCCTGACCGTGCCAGTCGTTGGCATCGACATCCAGGTCCATCACCAGATTGCGCACGCCGAAGCCCAGGCCCATATGGCGCCAGGGCTGGTAATTCACGTCGATGGACATGTCGCGGATATCGCCGCTGTAGTCGCCATAGGTGAGCGACAGCCAGTCAGTGCGCAGCCGGATGGCCCAGGTGTCGGTCAGCGCAAAGGCGCCGTACAGGTTGATCACCGGCAGCGGGGCGGTCACATCGCTGCCTTCGGTGGCGATGTTGGTGGTGCCCAGGCTAGCCTCCAGTTTGGAAATGTGCAGGCCGACGCCCGCACCCAGTTCCTTGTCGCGGGTGCGGAAGAAGGAGTAGCCGGCGCTGATGCGGGTGTCGCTGACGTTGAAGGTGGAATCCACGTCCGAGCCGGCGGTGTAGGTTTCGTCTCCCCACTCCAGATCTCCACTCAGGCGGCGGGTGGCATCCCGTTTCAGTTCGAAATATTCCACTTCCATGCGCCAGCGCTCGGTGGCTCGCCATACAACACCGAGCATGGGAGTGGCGTCGCGATCGCTCAGGTCCAGGGTTTCTTCGAAGTCGACGCTGACTCCGGTGCCGCCACCAGAGGGCCCCAATGCCGCGGTCGTGGCGTTGCGGGAATAGAAGCCGCTCAGGGAGATGTGCAGACTGTCACTCAGCAGGGGATGGTCGGGAATGACGTCTTCGGCCAACGCGGCATGGGTGGCGCAGGTAA
>JBMOPR010000357.1:0-2358 GCA_049323075.1 Pseudomonadota bacterium | reverse complement strand
TACAACCTGTCCACAGCGGTTTGGGTGGGGCTTATCGCGGTGGGTGGTGTGGCCGCGCAGACCGGCATCGTGGTGGTGGTCTATCTGGATCAGGCGTTTCAGGCGCGCGTAGAAAGCGGCAACCTGCTTCAGCCCGGTGATGTGGATGACGCCGTGATAGAAGGCGCCGCCAAATGTCTGCGCCCCATGCTGATGACGGTGGCAACCACTGTGCTGGGGTTGATGCCGCTGTTGTGGGAAGCGGGCGTCGGAGCGGATCTTTCCGCACGCACGGCGGCTCCGGTGGTGGGTGGTTTGTGGGCCTGCATGTTCTTGTCATTACTGGTGCTGCCAGCGGCCTATACCTTCTGGCGCCGTTACCAGTTTGGCAGGGGGGATTTTGGTCCCGGGATCTGAAGCACCGGATGCTAACTGAGCTTTCGACCTTTAAGACGCAAAGCATTCCCTATTACAGATGCAGAGCTGAAGCTCATCGCCAATGCCGCGATCATGGGTGATAGCAACCACCCTGTCAGTGGGTACAGCACGCCAGCCGCAATGGGAATGCCCAATGCATTGTAGAGAAATGCAAACGCCAGGTTCTGTTTCATATTGTCCACAGTGGCCTCAGACAACGTGCGTGCCACAGCAATGCCCCGTAAATCGCCTTTTATCAGTGTGACCTGCGCGCTATTCATGGCCACATCGGTGCCTGTGCCCATGGCCACTCCGACGTCGGCCTTGGCCAGTGCAGGCGCATCGTTAATGCCGTCGCCCGCCATGGCGACGATGCGTCCCTCTCGCTGCAGTTTTTCGACCAGCTGTAATTTATCCGCAGGCTTGACCTCACCATGCACCTCGTCGATGCCCAGGCGCGCGCTGACCGCCTTTGCTGTGGTCAGGCCGTCCCCTGTTGCCATAACGATACGCAAACCTGCTGCTTTCAGTGCGGACAACGCTTCCGGTGTGCTGGCCTTGATCGGATCTGATACCGCGAGCAAGCCCGCCAATTTTCCATCCACGGCGAGGTGCATCACGCTGGCTCCCTCTGCACGCAGGGTTTCCGCCTGTGGCAGCAATACATCAATCGATACATTCTGTTGCAGCATCAACGTGGTATTTCCCAGTACAAGGGTGCGCCCTGCGACAATGCCCTGTACGCCGATACCGGAACCTGATTCGAAATGGTCCGGTTTTTCCAGGGCCAAACCCCGTTCACGCGCCGCCTGAACGATCGCATCAGCCAGGGGATGTTCGCTGCCCTGGTCCAGGCTTGCGGCCAGACGCAAGACCTCCGATTCGGTGAAGCCCGGCGCAGCAACTGCACGGTCAAAGGCAGGGCGTCCTTCCGTCAGTGTGCCGGTCTTGTCGATGATGAGTGTGTCGATCCTGCGCAGGTGTTCGATGGCGGCCGCATCGCGGAAGAGCACACCTTGCGTGGCTCCCCGTCCGGTAGCGACCATGATGGACATGGGTGTGGCCAGTCCCAGTGCGCAGGGGCAGGCAATGATCAGCACGGCCACCGCATTGATTAACCCGAATACCCAGCGCGGCTCGGGTCCGAACAAGCCCCAGGAAAAAAATGTCAGCACGGCAATGCAAACCACCGCAATGGCGAAATAGCCCGCCACCACATCGGCCATGCGTTGCATGGGTGCCTTGGAACGTTGCGCCTGCGCCACCATCTGCACGATTTGCGACAGCATGGTTTCCGATCCCACGCGTTCGGAACGCATCACGATTGCGCCATTGATGTTCAGTGTCGCACCAATGACCTTGTCGCCCACCCGTTTGGTCACGGGCACTGGCTCGCCCGTCAGCATGGATTCATCCACCGCGCTGCTGCCATCGGTTACCGTACCATCCACTGGAACTTTTTCTCCGGGCCGGACCCGCAACCGGTCACCGACATGGACATGGGCGAGCGGTACATCCTCCTCAGCGCCATTGTCCCGAATGCGGCGGGCGGTTTTGGGTGCCAAACCAAGCAGTGACTTGATGGCGGCGGATGTTTGCGAGCGGGCCTTGAGTTCAAGCAGCTGGCCCAGCAAGGTCAACGAAATGATGACCGCTGCCGCCTCGAAGTACACCGCGACCCGTCCCATCGAGACGAAAGAATCCGGGAACACGTGCGGCGCCAGAGTTGCTACCAGGCTATAAATAAATGCCGCGCCTGTACCCAGACTGATCAGCGTCCACATGTTAGGGCTGCGGTGGGCGACAGACTGCCAGCCGCGCAGAAAAAATGGCCATCCGGCCCAGAGGACAATGGGCAACGTCAGAGCGAGTTCAATCCAGGTCTGGGTGCGGGCATCGAACCAGTGCAACTGGTGCCCGAACATTGCGAGTACTGTGACTGCGATGGTCAGTGGAAGAGTC
>JBMOPR010000356.1:0-2358 GCA_049323075.1 Pseudomonadota bacterium | reverse complement strand
GCACGCGGGGCACGGATTTTTCCGCCGGCAACAGCAGGCCCAGCGCATCAAACAACTGCTGCAGCCAGGCATCCAGCGGCAGCGCGTTGAGCCGGGGCCAGGCACGCAGGCCCTGCGTCGCCATTGCCGCATCGTGATCGCGCACCAGCCAGGCGGAAAGCCGGCGGTTCGGCGTCAGGATCAGCGTTTCAGGGCTGCAGGAGGAAAAATCCAGTGGTGTGTCGTTCACAACAATGCGGTACCGATGAGTGAAGTGGGAGGTTCAGTGATCTCTATCCATATTATTGTCGGCCGTGGCCGTGATTATTGGGTTTCCAAACTGTCATCGGTATGGTGATTACGCTAGAATCGGGCAGGTGATGATACCCAAAAGCTAGTTGAAATAGGACCCAAATACAATGTCACAGCCCAGCGTCGACGATCTCAACGTCCTGTCGCAGCAACTGTTGATCACACCCGATCAACTGAAATCCGAACTGCCGCTGACCGATAAGGCCATCGCCACCGTGGTGAAAGGCCGTCAGGATGTGCGCAATATTCTGGACCGCAAGGACCCCCGCCTGTTCATCGTGATCGGCCCCTGCTCCATTCACGACATCGAAGCCGCCAAGGATTATGCCCGTCGCCTGAAGAAGCTGTCTGACGAAGTGTCCGACACCCTGCTGCTGATCATGCGCGTCTATTTTGAAAAGCCCCGCACCACCACCGGCTGGAAAGGTCTGATCAACGATCCGTATCTCAACGACAGCTTCAAGATCGAGGACGGCCTGCACATTGCGCGTCGCCTGCTGCTTGATCTGGCGGAAATGGGCCTGCCCACTGCCACCGAGGCGCTCGACCCGATTTCCCCGCAGTATTTGCAGGATCTGATCAGCTGGTCGGCCATTGGCGCCCGTACCACCGAATCCCAGACGCACCGGGAAATGTCCAGCGGTCTGTCGTCCGCCGTGGGCTTCAAAAATGGTACGGATGGCAGCCTGACCGTGGCGGTGAATGCGTTGCAGGCGGTGTCCAGCCCCCACAGTTTTCTGGGCATCAATGATCAGGGCCAGGTGTCCATCATCAATACCCGTGGCAACGCCTATGCCCACGTCGTACTGCGTGGTGGTGGCGGCAAGCCGAATTACGATTCGGTCAGCGTGGCGCTGGCGGAAAAGGAGCTGGCAGCGGCCAAGGTGTCCCAGAACGTCATGGTGGACTGCAGCCACGCCAATTCCAACAAAGACCCGGGCCTGCAGCCGCTGGTGATGGAAAACGTGACCAACCAGATCCTGGAAGGCAACAAATCCATTATCGGCCTGATGGTGGAAAGCCATATCAACTTCGGCGCCCAGAAAATTCCGGCGGACCTGTCCCAGCTGAAGTACGGTGTTTCGGTGACCGACGCCTGCATCGACTGGGCAACCACGGAAGCGGCTGTACACAAGATGGCGGAGAAACTGCGGGACGTCCTGCCCAAGCGCAACGGCTGATCTGCAGCGTTTTCCGGAGCAACAAAAAAGGGCCTTTTGAAAAAGGCCCTTTTTTATTTCCAACCGACTTCTTCTATATCCAGCAGGCTGACTTCAACCCGCGCTGGTCACTTGAAGTAGGCGTTTTCCCGCACGGTGTGATCCGTGGTATCGGTCACCCGCTTCAGCTGGGGCACCTTCTCCAGCAGGGTTTTCTCGATGCCCTGCTTCAGCGTCACATCCACCATGCCGCAACCCTGACAGCCGCCACCAAACTTCAGCACGGCCAGGGTGTCGTCTTCCAGCAACTCGATCAGCTGCACGTTGCCGCCGTGGGATGCCAGTTGCGGATTGATCTCGCTATAGAGGATGTAATTGATCTTCTGCTCGACGGAAGCGTTATCGTCGATTTGCGGCACCTTGGACTTGGGCGCGCGGAACGTGAGCTGACCACCCATGCGGTCCTTGGCGTAATCGATGACGGCATCCTGCAGATAGGGCACGCTGGCGCCATCGATATAGGCCGCGAAACCTTCAAGATCCAGGCGGGTATCGGTTGGCTCGGCCTCGCCGGCCGCGCAATACGCCATGCAGCATTCGGCGTGGGGTGTGCCTGGACGCTCCACAAAAATCCGCACACCCATGCCGGCGCTTTCCTGCTTCTGGAGCAGTCCGCGCAGGTACTCCTGGGCCGATTCGGTAACCTTGATGAAACTGTCCGTCATAAACCAACCTGTTGAATTCGCGAACGTCATACTGCTGCAAGGATAGCGCCTTCGGGGATAAAAACCAAGCGCAGCAGTCGGGTATTCGGGGAATGAAGAAAATCGCCCTTTTCATGAAAAAAACTCAGGCAGGCAATGCCCGAGTGATTTCCTCGATCTGTTAGAATAGCGGACTTTACGTT
>JBMOPR010000355.1:0-2363 GCA_049323075.1 Pseudomonadota bacterium | reverse complement strand
CGAGGCCGAACAGACGCTCTTTCAGAATCGGGTCCTGCCCATTCCACAGCGCGAGGGCAAAACACAGAACCTGATGATCATCACTGATGCCGGCCAGACCATCCTCACCCCAGCGGTAGGCACGCATGCGGGCCTGATCGTGGGTGAAATATTGCCAGGCGTCACCGTTTTCGCTGTAGTCCTCCCGCACCGTGCCCCACTGCCGCTCGCTCAGATATGGGCCCCATTTTTTCCAAGGTGCACCCTGTTGCCGGGCCTCATCCAATCGCTTTTTTTCCACATCCCTGGTCGCCTTGTTCATGGAACCTCCTGTCATGGAAGGGGGATTGAAATCAGCGCGCCTCCAGTACCAGCACGCTGCGGGGTTGTAGCTCAACGGAATCGGTCGCCAGCACGGGCTGTTGCGACGGCGGCAGAATGTCGTCAGGGGACGTGCGCGCAGTGTCAAGCGCGCGGTGCCAGTGCAAACCGGGCAGCGACGGTAACTCGACCGTGCAGCATGCGTCGGCCATATTCAATACCACATGCAGTGGTGGTTCATCAGGCTGTGCCGGCGCCAGCGTGAAGGCCAGCAGCTGCGCGGATGGATCGTGCCACAAAGGCTTATCCAGTTCGCGGCCATGCCAGCGGATATCCGGCATATCGGTGCCAGACTGCAGTTCACCCGTGAGAAAGCGACGTGCGCGCAACGAGGGATGCCGTTTGCGCAATGCAATCAGCTCGCGCACAAAACGCAGCATATCGGCCTGGGATTCCTGCCGGCGCCAGTCGAACCAGCTCAGCTCGTTGTCCTGGCAGTAGGCATTGTTGTTGCCGCGCTGGCTGTGCAGCACTTCATCGCCCGCCAGCAGCATGGGTACGCCCTGGCTCAGCAGCAGAATGGCAAATACATTGCGCGCCTGGCGCCGGCGCAATTCCAGTACCGTGGCATCGTCGGTGTCACCTTCTGCGCCGCAATTCCAGCTCAGGTTGTCGTCGCTGCCATCACGATTGTTCTCACCGTTGGCCTCGTTGCGCTTGCTGTTGTAGCTCACCAGATCCTGCAGCGTAAAACCATCGTGGCAGGTGACGAAGTTGACGCCGTTGGCCGGCAGCCGGTTGGACGGCCCGTATAAATCGCTGGAGCCGGTGAGCCGGGTGGCCAGCTCGCCAATCAGCCCGTGGTCACCGCGCACGAAACGCCGCACCAGATCGCGGTAGCGGCCGTTCCATTCCGACCAGTGCATGCCGGGAAACGCGCCCACCTGATATAAACCGGCGGCATCCCAGGCTTCCGCAATCAGCGGCCGCTCGATCAAAACGCGCGACAGTTCGATACTCCACGGCAGCAGCGGATTCGCCATCACATTGCCGTTTTCGTCGCGCGCGAACACGCTGGCCAGATCAAAGCGGAAGCCATCGACACCCAGACTCGCCGCCCAGTATTCCAGGCAGTGGACGATAAAATTCGTCACCAGCGGATGGTTGCAGTTCACGGTGTTGCCGCAGCCGGTGTAATCACGGTAGCGGCTGCGGTCGTGCGGATCGAGATGATAGAAAATATCGTTGGCCAGCGCCTTGAAATTGATGACCGGGCCTTCCTTGCCGCCCTCGGCCGTGTGATTGAACACCACGTCCAGCAACACGCCAATGCCGGCTTCATGCAGCGCCCGCACGCAGGCGCGGAATTCCTGCGGTGCCCGGGCAGGATCGACACAATAGCGCGGATGCGGCGCATAAAAACCGCAGGTGCTGTAACCCCAGTAATTGCCGAGGCCGTTCGCCACCGCGCCCGGCGGCACGTCCTGTTCATCGAAAGCCATCACGGGCAACAATTCCACGTGCGTGATGCCGAGCGCCTGCAGATAGGGAATTTTTTCGATCAGCGCAGCAAAGGTGCCGGGGTGTTGCACTCCCGCAGACGGGTGCCGCGTGAAGCCACCAACATGCACTTCATAAATGATGGCGTCGCTCAGATCACAGGACACCGGCCGCAAGCCGGGATCGCGCTCATCGCGCGTGGTGACGATGGCGCGCAAGGCATGGCCCAGTTCACCCGCCATGGTGGCACGGCGATTCCAGTGGGCGTCGTCCACCGCCCGCGCCCAGGGGTCCAGCAATTCCGGAGCGGTTTCCAGATCCTGCCCCGCGTGAGCGACGCGCCAGGTGTAACGCAACCCGGGCTGCGCACCTTCCACATGGACATGCCAGAAATAGAACGTGCGATGCTGGCGCGGATCAAGCCGGATGATTTGCAGCGGTTCGGCGTCACCATCGGTGTACAGACACAGTTCCACGGCAACGGCATCGCGGGAAAAAATCGCGAAGTTGACGCCGGATGCATCCGGCTGCGCGCCCGGAGGCAGATGTTGCCCGGCGCTGAA
>JBMOPR010000354.1:0-2365 GCA_049323075.1 Pseudomonadota bacterium | reverse complement strand
GCTGTCCGGCGATCCCTGTTTCGGCCTCCACACGTCGGCATTCATCCAGCCCGCGTCCTACAGCGTGCTGGGGTATATCGCCATGAACTGCGCCACCGTGGGCGAGGCACTGTCGCGGATTCCCGTGTACGAAAAAATCGTGGGCGACATGGGCGTCACCGTCACCCGCGCCCTGGGCGAGAACGTCTGCGTGCAGTGGAACTGCAATTTCACCAACCCCCTGGTGCGGCGCCACGTGATCGAGAACGTGCTGGCGTCCTGGACCCGTTACACCCGCTGGATGGCTGGCGAGGAAGACGAAAATCCGCTGGAAGTCTGGTTCGAGCATGGTCCACCCGAAGATGTGACGACTCTGGCGGAATACCAGTCCGTGTTCCGCGCCCCGGTGCGTTTTAACCAGCCCTGCAGCACGCTGATCGTGGCGCCGCGCCAGCTGCAACATGCGCTCAGGCAGGCCGATCCCCAATTGCTGGCCACTCTGCTGGAACACGCGACCCAGGTGCTGGCCACCCTCGACCGCGACGAATCGGTTTCCCGTCAGGTGAAAAACCTGCTGCGGCTGCAGTTGAAAGACGAACTGCCGCGCAAGGAACTGATCGCCCGGCAACTGGGCATGAATGCGCGCACCCTGCAGCGGCGCCTGAGCGAGGAGGGGACCAGTTACCAGCAGGTATTGAACGAACTGCGGCTGGAACTGGCGCAGCATTACCTGCGCCATTCCGCTCTGGGCATCGATGAAATCGGTGCGCGGCTGGGATTTGCCGAGCCGCGCTCGTTTCACCGCAGTTTCAAGCAGTGGACAGGAATGACGCCGGGGGGCTGGCGCGAATCAGGCGTATGATCCAGCAAATTGAATCGGCAACTTGAATCGGCAATCTGAATCAGGATTTCAACCGGTTCAGATGGAAGGAACGCCCCAGCACAAAATCCCGCAGCGGGATCGGCACCCAGTTGGCCATCAATGGCATGGCCCGGCTGCCATTGCCAATACGTGCCACCGGCGGTGAATGCTTCTTCTCAATAACCCCGATCAGCTCTTCCACGAATTCGCCGGTCGGCGTGGGATTGTGTTGCGACGCCCGCGCCCGTTTCATTACGCCATCTTTCACATCACTGTACAGCGATCCGGAACCAAAGGTGCGCGCCAGCGACGCCTCTGCATTATTGCCGAAGTCCGACTCGATGGCGCCGGGCTGGATCACCACCACCTCGATGCCAAACGGTGCCAGTTCCATCCGCAGCGCATCCGACGCTGCATGCAACGCGGCTTTGGTGGCGCAATAAATGCCGGAAAACGGCGTCACCAGAATGCCGGACACCGAACCGATATTGATGATCTTGCCGCCGCCATTTTCTTTCATGGACGGAACCAGCGCCCGCACCAGCGCCAGCGGCCCGTACAGGTTGGTGGCGAACTGGCGTTCGATCTCCGCCTGGGGCATTTCCGCCAGCGGGCCCATGGCGCCGTAGCCGGCATTGTTGACCAGCCACTCGATGCGGTCACCATTGGCGGCCACGGTCTGCAGCGCCTGCTCAATGCTCGCGGCAGACGTCACGTCCAGCGTCAGCGGCACGATCCCCAGTTCGCCCAGCGTCACGATCTTGTCCAGCGAGCGGGCGCTGGCGTATACCTTGTGGCCGCGCTCTTTCAGGCGCACCGCCAGCTGGCGGCCGATGCCGCTGGAACAGCCGGTGATCAGTATGGTTTTTGACATGGCGACAATCCCCTCGTCTGGCCCTGCGCGTTTTCAGGCGCCTTGCGTTTGTTTTCGATGCGGGTACAGTAGATCATCATCGGCACGCGATCCAGCGTCCGCAGGAGCCCGCCATGTTCAAACGCTACATCGATCCCCGCAAAATGGAACTGCCCTTGCCGGAACAGGCCTTGCCCGGCCGCTCCCAGGCCATGCAGATCCACAACCGCCACTTCGTGAATGGCCATCCGCTGCAACCGCCGTTTCCCGCCCCGCTGGAAAAAATCCAGTTCGGCCTCGGCTGCTTCTGGGGTGCCGAGCGCAAGTTCTGGCAGGTGCCCGGCGTCTACACCACGGCAGTCGGTTATGCCGGCGGATTCACACCCAATCCCACCTATGAGGAAGTCTGTTCCGGCCGCACCGGGCATAACGAAGTGGTGCTGGTGGTGTTCGATCCGGCGGTGATCGAACTGCGCGATCTGCTGCGGGTATTCTGGGAATCCCACGATCCCACCCAGGGCATGCGCCAGGGCAACGACGTGGGTACCCAGTATCGCTCTGGCGTCTATTACCATTCGGATGAACAGAAAGCCGCGGTGGAAGAAACCCTGCAACAGTTCCAGGACAAACTGCGCGCCGCCGGATTCGACAACATCACTACCGAGGTCAAG
>JBMOPR010000353.1:0-2376 GCA_049323075.1 Pseudomonadota bacterium | reverse complement strand
CCTGGGCGAACTCCCAGTAATCCAGAATGGCCTGGATATCCGCCGGACTGGCGAACGGGCCGTGGCCCGGCACGATCACCCCGGCCTTCAGCGCCAGCAGCTTGCGCAGGGCGGCGGTCAGGTTGTCCAGCGGGCCGCTCCACATCACCGGCGTCACGCCGATAAACGCAATATCGCCGGCATAGACGACGCTTTCCGCCGGCACATACACCAGCGCATCGCCATCGGTATGGCCGGGCCCCACTTCCATCAGCACCAGCTCCACGCCGTTGACGGTCACGCATTTCTCGTGACAGAAACCTTGCTGGGGACCCGTAATGTGCACGCCGGAAAAATCGTAGGGCTGAAACATGGCACTCATGTAATGGCCGAAACAGTCGAGACTGGCTGCGGGCAGATGACGCAGGATCTTGCCGCCCTTCTGCAATGCGGTGAGCGAGCGCGGCGCCATGTGATGCATCTGGTGGACGCAGGCCTGGGTGGCGATGATCTCGCGGTCCCTGAACAGCTGGTTGCCCCAGCAGTGATCACCGTCGGCGTGGGTGTTGATGACAATGTCGATCGGAGAACGCTGCACTACCGGTGCGGCGGCACCCAGCATTTGCCGCGTGAAATGCAGATCCCAGCAGGTGTCGATCAGCACGCTTTTGCCGTTGCACTCCACCAGGCCGATATTGGTTTCGCCCCAGGAACCGTTGGGCACCATCCAGGCGTAGGCGTTCGGCGTCAGCCGGTACAGGCCCTGACGGAAGCGGGGAATTTCCCCGTGCCGGGTGAGCGGGCAGTCGGGGCCGGCGATCCATTGCGGTGTCATGGCTTTACCTGCCTTTGGCTGCGCTATGGGTAGCGGAAGCCGCGTCTGGCGCCGCGATGCGGTTACGCAACTGGCCGACCCCTTCGATCCACAATTCGATGCTGTCACCCGGTTGCAACCAGTGATCGTTTTCCAGCGCACAACCACCCGGCAGCGTGCCCAGCCCAAACACTTCTCCTGGATGCAGCTGTTCGTCCCGCGAGGCGTGTACCAACATGTCGGCAATGGAATGCTGCAGATTGGATGTAGTGGTTTTACATACAACGGCGCCGTTGATACGCGCCTCCGCCCGCAGCTGATTTACCCGCGGCAGCACCGCATCGGCCGTCGCCACCGTGTACGACAGCGCATTGACAAAATGCTTCGCTTTCTGCGGACCGAAACCGCTGCGCATTTCCGCCAGCTGCACATCGCGCGCACTGACATCGTTCAGCACCAGAAAACCACCAATGGCCGCCAGCGCCTGTTGTGGCGTGGCATTTTTCAGCGGCTGCGCCAGCACGAACGCCAATTCCAGTTCGTAATCCAGATAGCGCGTATAAGCGGGCCAGTCGATCACCGCGTCGTCGCCCGCCACATTCAGGTGATTGCTGAAATAGTAGAGCGGCTGCTGATACCAGAGCGGTTTGGGTTTCAGAGCCGGAAACACCCGGCCACTGATTTTTTCAAACCCTTTCACCAGCGGAGAAACGCGTGGCATGAAGTGCCGCACCATGCCCCGCGCGGCATTTACCGCATGCTGTTCCGACAGCATGAAATCCCGCAGCGACAGCGGCACAAATGCCGCCACCGGTTGCGCGTCGGCGGGTAGTGCCGGCAGATTATTTCCGTCTGCATTTTGCAATGCCTGATCCAGCAGGGGTTTCAGCTGCGGCCATTGCGCCAGCACTGCCAGCATGTCGCTGCCGGCGTGTTCCAGGCCAGGCAATTGGTCCAGCTGAATCCACTGTTCCCCGCCATTAGCCGCGCCAGGGTTCGGCCCGGCCAGATTCACCGCCAGCAGAAATTGCTCACCGCGTCGGAAACGTTTCAGCTGCATGGTTTTGCTCCTTCAATCCTGTTTGCCATCCGGATCACCGCTCCAAAACAGATAGGCCGTCGCCATGCGGCCCAGCTGCTGCACCAGTTCGGCGTCACTCAATTCAAACCGCGATGGCGATTGCGTTCCCATCACCCAGGTCTGCTGCAGGGTGGCCACCAGGGCACGCACGGCAAAATCCACCCGCTGCTCCAGATCGTCGGCCGGCACCAGCGGATGCGCCTGCAGCCAGCTGAAACATAACTGTGACGCCAGCCGGATCTGTCCCACCACCCGCGCGTAAATCAGCGGGTCGGCGGACAGGATCGCCGCCCGGTACACATGCTGATGACGACGGGCAAAGGCGAGAAAATCGGTCAGCACTGTTTCCACCACCTGCTGCAATGAACTTTCCGCAAAAGGCCGTTGCGCGATCGCGGTAAGTTCCTGGGTGAGGCGCTCCGTCAGCCGCTCGTGCAGCGCCAGCACCATGGCGTGCTTGTCCTGGAAGCGGGCGTAGATGGAACTGACCGACGCTCCGGAC
>JBMOPR010000352.1:0-2383 GCA_049323075.1 Pseudomonadota bacterium | reverse complement strand
CATCGTCGATATCAATGCCGACAAACCGCTGCCGGATTTCACGCCCTACTGCATGGCGAAAGCCGCGCTGAAAGCCATGACGCTGTCGCTGGCCCGCGCACTGGCACCGGACGTGCGGGTGAATGGCGTATCCCCCGGCACCATTCTCTGGCCCGCAGACGGCAACATGCCGGATGCCGTGCAGCAAGCCATCCTGACCAACACGCCCATGCAAACCATCGGCTCGCCGGATGACATCGCCAAGGCCATTTATTTTCTTGCGGAGCAGGCGCCCTTCGTCACCGGCCAGATCATTGCAGTGGATGGCGGATATTCGCTGAGTTGACAGGATTTACGTAGTGCAATGGAGACTGCAACAGGGAAGAGGCACTACTCGAAGGGGCACTACTGTTGCAGGGAATAATCCGGCAGAAACGGCGCCACCGGTTTCAGTTCCCATCTGGATTTGCCGAAGCCACGCCACAACTCGGCAAAGGTCTGTTGCAGTTGCGGATGGCGGCCGGACGGCACCAGCAGGGAAAGTGGATAGAGGACATAGGCGCGCCGGAGCACATCCGGATGCGGCAGCACGACACCGTCCACATCGCCCACCGCGTCGCCATACAACAGCAGATCAATATCCAGCGAACACACCGGATTTTTCTCGAGGCAATCGCCCGAGGCATGCACGCGCCCGCAGCGTTCCTCGATCCGTCGCAACTGCTGCTTCAGCTCTCCCGCCGGCACGTTGCAGACCGCTGACACCACCAGATTGAAATACAGCTCGGCATCGGGCGCTACCGCCGCCGTCGCCAGCGGCGCATTGGCAAATACCGGCGAAACCTGCAGGGCTCCGAAGCACTCCTGCAGCAGATCCAGCGCCAGTCGGATATTCCGCCGTGGCTGATCGTTGCTGCCCAGGCCCAGGAAAACGGTGGTACTCAACCAGCCCCACCCCGCTCGATCAGCACGCCCACATCCTTCGCTCCGTGGATCGCGCCAGGTTTGCTCACCCGCAACCGTAGCCAGGGCACGCCGAATTCGTCCCGCAGGATGGTGGCAATGGATTCCGCCAGGGTTTCCACCAGCTGGAAACGGCTGTCCTCCACGAACTGGACCACACGGTTGGTCACCGCCTTATAGTCCAGGGCATCCTCCAGACGATCGGTTGCGGCTGCGCGCGCCACGTCGGCAGCCATTTCCAGATCCAGCACCACGGTCTGGCGGATCGCTCGCTCCCATTCGAACACACCAATCACGGTCTGGATTTTCAGTTCGCGTATGAAAACAATATCCATCTGGCCCGCCTGTTTCTGATTACGCTTGAGCTACCGGCAGCGAAGTGAAACAATTCTTTCATCATTGTTTAACCACCCGCGTGGAGTTGCTTCTGTACAGCCTGCTGGCCGTCGTGCTCTGGACATTTTCCTATCTGCTGGGATCGGTTTCCACCGCAATCCTGGTGTGTCGCCTGTTCGGCTATCCCGATCCCCGCTCCACCGGCTCCCACAACCCGGGCGCCACCAATGTACTGCGGGTGGGTGGGAAGACGGCGGCCATTGTCACATTGATTGGTGATGTTGCCAAAGGCGTGGTGCCGGTGTTGATTGCCCGCCAGCTCGGGCTGCCCGACAGCATTGCCGCCTTCTGCGGGTTCTGCGCCTTTCTGGGCCATCTTTATCCGGTGTATTTCGACTTCCAGGGTGGCAAGGGCGTGGCCACGGCGATGGGTGCAGTGGCGGCGTTGCACTGGCCTTCGGCACTGGCCATCGGATTGGTCTGGCTGGTGGTTGCTGCCACCACCCGCATCAGTTCACTCGCGGCCATCATCAGCTTTTTCACCGCGCCCATGCTGGTATTGCTGATCCGGGCCGACCTGTTCTATCCGATCCTGGTGCTGTCACTGATGCTGCTGTTCCGCCATCGGGTGAACATCATGCAGCTGATCCGGGGCGAGGAACTGGCCTTCGGCAGCAAGGAAGCCGGTGACGGACGTTCACAGCAGGAATGACCAGCCGCATTTTCACGCCGGATGCTGGCAGAACAATCCACTGAAACCCCGCCAGTTCAAGCCGGTCTGGAATCCTGATCGACCCGGGATGCATCCGCCTGATCCCGCCCCTTCAGCTCCGACAACGGCCAGCGCGCCCGCGCCCGTACCGCCAGATCCGCCCTGGCTCCCGCCAGCAGACGCTGATACCCGGCAAACGCGATCATCGCCCCGTTATCGGTGCAGTATTTCAGCTGGGGATAAAACACCTGGGCCCGCAGTTTGGCAGCCACTTCCTGCAACCGTGCCCGCAGATGCAGATTGGCACTGACGCCACCGGCCACCACCAGCTGTTTCACGCCGGTGTGTTGCAGCGCCCGCCGGCACTTGATCGCCAGCGTCTCCACCACCGCA
>JBMOPR010000351.1:0-2387 GCA_049323075.1 Pseudomonadota bacterium | reverse complement strand
CGGGATTTTTCACACTGCATGAAAACCGGTTGTCACACAGCTCAAATTCAATGGGCGTGACAAATTTGGGAAAGCCCCAGATTTCCCGTCCTGCCGCATTGGCGAGCGCCGTGGTGACCGGCAGATCCAGCACATACATGCCGGAGCGACGTTCTTCAGGATGCGTAAAACTCGCCAGCACATCGCGCCAACCGCCCATGCTCAGCGGATCGCCCTGGCGCGACACCGCCACCGCCAGTCCCACTTCGTTGTAAACGCCCACCGAGGTATCTCGATACTGATAGCACGCCAGCCCGACGACGGCTTTCGATCCCACGCGCATGCCGGGTTCAAGCTCGGCATCCAGCAGCAGTTCGCGAATTTTTTCCTGCTCCACCAGAAAAAACGCATACAGCGCACTGGCGTCGTAATACAGGATGGGCAGTTGCACATCGCCGGCACTCACCCGCACACGGGTTTGTGGAACCTGGAAGAACACGGCATTCCTGTCATTCATGGCGCGCCTCTCTTATTGTCATACTGGTGCTTGTTGGATGCTGAAACCGGTATGCCGGCTTTTAATAACGTACCGCCTGCTGATGCCGGGCAATCCGTTCCAGCAGCATTGTCTGCTGGTCTTCGATCACTGCCAGCCGGTTGATCTGGTTGGTGCCTTCAAAAATCCGTGTCAGCCGGTTGTCGCGAAACGCCTTTTCCATTTCATTGGCGTGCAGCAGGCCCTGTTCACCCATCAGGTCCATGCCACGCTCAATCACTTTCTGGGCGCGGTCGGTGGCGTGGAATTTTGCCAGTGACGCCCGCGCCTGCCACGGCGTCCAGGCTTTGGCGTATTGCCACACCAGTGCACGGATCGCCGCTGTTTCCGCCTGCATGTCCGCCAGCGCCAGCTGCACGTTCTGGTAGTGGACCAGCGGATGGCCGCCCATCTGCACACGGCAGACAAAATCCGTCGCCAGCTCGGTGGCCTGTTGCGCAAACCCCACTGCCATGGCGGCGACCGGCAGACGGGAAAAATTCAGCGTGGCGCGATTCAGGGCCCAGCCTTTACGCACACCGCCCAGGACAAAATTATCCGGCACGAAGCAGTCATCAAATTCCAGCTCCGTCGCCGCAGACGCGCGCATTCCCATTTTGTGTTCGTTGCGCACGCGGTGAAATCCCACCGAAGTGGTATCCACCAGAAACGCGGTCCAGGATTCAAAACCTTCGCCAGCCAGCGCCGCGAAAGCCACCACCCAGCGCGCGATGTCGCCACCGCTGATAAATACCTTGCGGCCCCGCAGCTTCCAGCCACCTTTCACCTGCGTTGCCACCAGTCCTGGCCTGCTGTGCTCTGCACCATGACCATCTTCCGCATCCGATCCGGCGCCGGGCTCGGTAATCGCAAAGGCAAATATCTGCGGATCACCGGTTTCGCAGGCCCGCAATGCCGGCAATAAAACATGACGGTAGACATGCAGGTTGCCGGAAAACAGTACGGGGGCCACGCCCAGGTTGTGGGCACCCAGGTACAGCATCAGGCCGCCGTCCGCGCGCGCCAGTTCCTCGGCCCGCAACGCCTGTTGCCAGGCCAGCGCATGCCGATATCGCGGCAGCGGCACCGACCCAAACGGCATTGGCAGCAGATCCGACAACAGGCCGGCGCGCCCCGCTTCACGCAGCAACACGTCCAGATCGAACGGCCGCGTGGTTGCCGTTTTCATCTGCACATCCAGCCGCAGAGCAACCGGCCGCAGATGCTGTCCGGCAAAGGCACGGATTTGTTGACGATAGGTGCACAACGACGCCGGCAAATCATCAGTATCCCGCTGCCACGCTGGCCTGGATTTGTAGCTGGCCAGCCAGCGCAGCACGGGATTTTTGCGAAACGCCACCTGGGGTGCCAGGGCGTTTTCAGCATCCACGAATCCCGGCAGGGATCGGGGCGCAAAAGCGTGCGGCGGCAATGTCGACTCGATCTGCGCTGCATCAGGAAATCGGGACGTTGCCAGCATCAGCGCCAGTTCATCCGGCACACCGCCCATCACCCGCAGGCAGTTCAAATCACGCAGCACATCTTCCACGCCGGTGTCGCGCATGTAGCCACTGCCACCGTGCACCTGCATCGCCGCGTTCACGCCCTTGCACAGCAGCGGCAGCGTTTCCAGTTTCAGGCCGACAACGGCCGCCAGGTTTTCGGTGCAGGACAGTCTGGCCACGTCATTGAGACGCGACGCAGACGCCTGCAATGCCACATCCTGCTCCACCATCAGCAAGGCAACGGCATCGTGCTGGATGATGCGACGACCACCCTGCACCCGCACGTTGACGTAATCGCTGGCCCGCGCCGTCGCCCGTTCACTGGCGCCCAGGGCAATCGAGACGAGGCCCAGCTGGAACGCCGCCAG
>JBMOPR010000350.1:0-2390 GCA_049323075.1 Pseudomonadota bacterium | reverse complement strand
AACGATCCCTGTACGGGAAACCACTGATTTTCAAGGCATCTACGACCCTGCTGCGGCTCACCTGCGCAGTTGCACTGATGTTGTGGTGCCTGCTCGGCCCCATCGCTCACGCCCAGGCTCAGGTGCAAACCATTGCCGACCTGTCCCGGCCGGTGTCCCTGTCCCGCCACCTGTGGGTGACAGAGGATCCGGCCCGCACACTGCACTACCTGGCCCTGCCCGTGCCCGGCCTGCGCAATGATGACGGCATCCTGTTCCGCGCCGATACCACCCAACGCTACTGGTTCAGAACTGAACTGCAACTGTCCGGCTCCGCAGCATCGCAACAGGCCATGCTGGTGTTTCCAGTCTTCGAATCCCAGATCTATGAGCTGAATCTGTGGATGACCGACAGCCAGGGCACCACCCGGACCGTTGAAACCGGCTATCTGCGCCCCTATTCGAGCCAGAACAGCCAGCATGGCTATTACGCCTTTGCGCTGCCCGCGACGCCGGGCCCCATCACCATTACCGGTTATGTCGACCACCATCGCCTGGGCCTGCCCGTGAGCCTGCCGGTCAGCGTCATGTCCCAGATGCAGGTAGCCCGGTTGCAGCTACACAAATTCGGCGTGATGACGGCATTCTATTCCGTCATGGCGATGATTCTGCTCTATAACCTGTTTCTGTGGGTCTCGATCCGGCAATCCCTGTATGGCCGCTACGTGGTGTTTCTGATTCTGGGCACCGGCGTCAACAGCATGCTGGATGGCAGCTTCCAGCGCTGGTTCTTTATCGACAGCGCCAGCGCCGATCTGGTGGCAGGCCAGACACTCGTGGTGCTGATGGCTATGGCCTATCTGGCATTTGTGAAACGGGGGCTGGATGAATTCCGGTTCTCCCGCATGGCACTGCTGTTCTATCGTGGGATGACCGGTGCGGGCGCGCTGCTGTGCGTCCACTTTGTGGTGGGCGGACTGACACCTTACCTCAGCGCGCTGTCGAACGCCTATGTGCTGGTAGGCATGGTGTATCTGCTGGTTGTAATCATCCAGGCCCTGCGTCACCGGATTCCGCTGGCAGGTTATTTTCTGCTGTCGGAACTGATGCCGATTCTGGGCGGCCTGATATTTTTGCTGCAGGTGCATGGCGTGATTCCAATGCAGGAGTGGCTGCTGTGGTCCAGCCACGCGGGCTTTGTGGTGGAATCCCTGCTGCTGTCGCTGGCGGTGGCGGCGCAAACCAAAATGGCCTACCAGGAACGGGAGCGCGAACAACTGCAGAATCGCGCCAAGACCCAGTTCTTTGCCACCATGAGCCATGAATTCCGCACTCCGCTGACGGCTGTACTGGGCTATACCGAACTGGCCCTGGCTGCGGACACCAGCCCGGAAAAACGGATCGAATACCTGCGTACCATCGCCACCAGCGCCGACTACATGCTGCACCTGATCAACGACACGCTCGACATGTCGAAGATCGAGGCGCAGAAAATGCATTTCGAAGAAACGGCGTTCGGGCTGCAGGAATTCTGTGCGGAAGTCCACGACTATGCCTCGATCCTGGCATCAAAAAAACACCTGCGTTTCCACATCGATTATGAATTTCCCCTGCCGGCCCAACTGGTAAGCGATCGCACCCGCCTGAAACAGGTGCTCATCAACCTCTGCTCCAACGCGATCAAGTTCACCGACACCGGCAGCGTGCACATCCGGATTTCGGCTGATCGTTCCGCCAACCAGATTCACTTTGCTGTAAGTGACACCGGCATAGGCATCAAGCCTGAGCACCTCACAAAACTGTTTGGCGTGTTTGAACAAACCCACGACACCGCGGTACACAACGTGACGGGGTCGGGGCTCGGGTTGTATCTGTCAAAGCTTATTGCCCAGAATCTCGGGGGCGACATTGCGGTGACAAGCCAATACGGCCAGGGCAGCACTTTCACCGCAAGCGTCGCCATCGGTCACGCTGAACCGAATGAGTGGCTCACTGCGTTTTCCTCAGCGCCGGCAATAGGCGATGCCAATGGTCCAAACGGTGCCGCCACCGCGGTGCCGGAACTGCTGGTACTGATCGTGGACGACAACAGCGTCAATGCCAAACTGCTGTCAGCCATGGTGACACGCTGGGGCGCACGGGTGATCACCGCGGCCGACGGACTGGCGGCCATTGCCAGCGTCATCCGACACCGGCCCGGCCTTGTATTGATGGATATCGACATGCCCACGATGGACGGCCTGACATCCATCCAACACATCCGCAATCTCGGTTTCACCACTCCCGCCTACGCCATCACCGGCAGCGTGACCGACGCCATGATCCAGCACTGCCAGGTGCACGGTTTCGATGGTCATCTGGCCAAACCTTTCCAGCGCCATCTGCTTGAAGCGATCGTGCGGCAGCAGATC
>JBMOPR010000349.1:0-2396 GCA_049323075.1 Pseudomonadota bacterium | reverse complement strand
CGAAGTCTGGCAGCTCAACAGCGCCATCGAACGCCAGGAGACCGAAAACCACCTGCTCTCCGAACGCAACAAACGCCTGCGGGCAGAAGTGAAAAACCTCAAGGAAGGACTCGACGCCGTGGAAGAGCGCGCCCGCACCCAGCTGGGCATGGTCAAGGAAGACGAAACCTTTTTCCTCATCATCGACAAAAAACAGCAACCCGCAGAACAACCATGACATCCACCAACTTGTGGTGCGTAGTGCCCGCCGCCGGTGTCGGCAAGCGATTCGGCTCTGCACTGCCCAAACAATACCTGCCGCTGCTCGACCAGACCGTGTGCGAACACACCCTGGAACGCCTGCTGCAGTTGCGTGAAATCCGTCGCATCGTGGTCAGCCTGAGCGCCGAGGACACGCAGTTCAGCAAGCTGAGCATCGCGAACAATCCCCGCATTTCCACCACACTGGGTGGCGCCGAACGCTGCCACTCCGTATTGAACGGCCTCAAGGCCCTGCAACCCGAAGCCCGCGACACCGACTGGGTGCTGGTGCACGACGTGGCGCGGCCCTGTCTGCGGCCCGATGACGTGCGCCAATTGCTGCAACAGGTGGAAGCGGCCGGTGCCATCGGCGGCATCCTCGCCAATCCTGTGCGCGACACCATGAAACGTTCCGACGCACAAAACCGGATTCTGGAAACCGTCTGCCGCAACCAGCTCTGGCACGCCCTCACGCCGCAACTATTCCGCCTGGGCCAACTGCGCGACGCGCTGGAATCCGCACTGGCGGAAAATGCCCTGGTCACCGACGAAGCGTCCGCGCTGGAGCGGGCAGGGCACCAACCGCTGCTGGTGGAAGGTCACCCGGACAATATCAAGATCACGCACCCGCAGGACCTGCCGCTGGCGGCGCTGTTCATCCAGCAGCAACGGTCCCCGCAGCCATCCAATCCACAATCCATCCCGCAGGAGAACCCCTGATGTTCCGCATCGGCCACGGTTTCGATGTTCACAAATTCGGCGAAGGCGATCATCTGGTGCTGGGCGGCGTGCGCATTCCCTACGACAAATCCTTTATCGCCCATTCCGACGGTGACGTGGCCCTGCATGCCCTGAGCGACGCGCTGCTGGGCGCCGCCGCGCTGGGCGACATCGGCCGCCACTTCCCCGACACCGACGCGCAATACAAGGGTGCCGACAGCCGCAACCTGCTGCGCTCCATCGTCAGCAAAATCCACGAGAAGGGTTACCGGGTGGGCAATGCCGATCTCACCATCGTCGCCCAGGCCCCGAAAATGGCGCCGCACATCCAGGCCATGCGCGCCAACATTGCCGCCGACCTGCAAGTGGATATCGATGCGGTAAACGTAAAAGCCACCACGACCGAACAGCTGGGTTACACCGGCCGCAAGGAAGGCATCGCCGTGCACGCCGTCGCACTGCTGCTCACATCATGAGTTTGCCCGCCTTCGGTTTCGATGATGCGCCCTTCGCCTGTGGCGCCCCCCAATCCCGCGCCGATTTCAAAACCGCGCCGGAGGATTTCATTGTCGAGGAAGTGCTGGGTTTCGAACCCTGCGGCGAAGGCGAGCATTTATTCCTGCTGGTGCAGACCGACGGCCAGAACACCCAGTTCACCCTGAAACAGCTGTCCCGCCATTTCAGACTGGCGCCGAAGCTGGTGAGTTATTCCGGCCTGAAAGACCGACGCGGCCTCACCAGCCAGTGGTTCTCGCTGCATCTGCCGGGGAAAAATGTTGAAGTGGATAAAAGCGCGTTGAACGAGCTGGGCATTCACCTGTTGCGCCAGTCCCGCCACAACAAAAAGCTGCGCATCGGCACGCACAAGGCCAACCGGTTTCACATCCGCTTGCGTCAATTCACTGACGACGGCAGTTTTCACTCCCGTATTCAGCAAATCGCCCGACAGGGCGTGCCCAATTATTTTGGTCCCCAGCGTTTTGGCCACCACGGCCACAACGTCGACGACGCCCTGCACTGGGTGGAAAAAAACGAACTGCCCCATGAGCGGGAACTGCGCGGCCGCGTGCTTTCCACTCTGCGGGCCTGGCTGTTCAATGGTGACCTGGGTCGACGCGTCGCTCACCAGAACTGGCTGACCTGGCAACCGGGCGATCCGGTCCTGCTGGACGGCAGCCACAGTTTTTTCCACCCGGACGCCTGGGATGCCACCCTGCAGCAACGGCTCGACGAGGGTGACATCCACCCGGCAACCTGGCTGTGGAGTCCGGATCACCCGGGCATTGCGCCACCGCCCATCAGCGATTACCTGGGCAAAGCCGGCCTCAGCGCCGAAACCCGCGCCCTGCGCCTGTTGCCTCGCGACCTGCTACTGGAGGAAGAGGGCAGTGACCGGATACTGCATTTCAACCTGCCCACCGGCGCCTACGCCACCA
>JBMOPR010000348.1:0-2424 GCA_049323075.1 Pseudomonadota bacterium | reverse complement strand
TATCTGGATGCCGACAATCTGCCCCAGGAAGAATTCGGCGGCAGCCTGTCCTGGCATTTCTGACGGCTGGCAATTCATGACGGGGCAGTCACATTGATACAATTTTGATGATATGTATCAATGAAAACGGTACCGGCTCTGCGTGACACTGCAGTCACAACACGAGCAGGAGCTGTCCCATGACTGAACACAACCCACACACCGCGCCCTCCGCCGCCGCCAGCAAGCCGGGCCTGATCACCAAGGAGCATCTGCGGGCACAACTGGAAGATATGGCGTATCGCGTGCTGGACCCCAAGGAAGGCCTGTATGGTCCCCGCTCCATGGCCTGGAAGGTGAACCGCCACACCGAAATCCTGCTGGGCGCCGGCTGTGCCAACCTGCTCCAGCTGGCGCATCCCTGGGTAGCCCAGGCCATCGACCAGCACTCGCAAACCCAGACCGACCCGTTCGGCCGCCTGCAGCGCACCTTCCTCAACGTGCACTCCATGGTGTTCGGCAATCTGGACCAAGTGCTGGAATCCGCCCTGCGCGTCCACAACATCCACGCGAAGATCACCGGCCAGGTCACCGAAAGCACCGGCCGCACCGCCAAGGGCAGCGCCTACTTCGCCAACCAGATCGACGCCATGCTCTGGGTACACGCCACGCTGTGGGTCACCGGCCTGCGGGTGTATGAACTGTTCCATAAACCCCTGACCAGCGAAGAACGGGAGCAGTACTACCGCGAATCCAAACTGTTCGCCTACCTGTTCGGCATTCCCGAAAGCGCCATGCCGCCCTCCTGGGCCGACTACCTGGCCTACTACAACGGCGTGGTGAATTCCGATCTGCTGGCCGTGGGCGAAGTGGGCCGGCAACTGGTGGAATTCATTTTCAGCATGCGCTCCAGCCTGGTGCCCATCCTGAACCGCCACAAGATCCACACCGCCGTGCTGCTGCCGCCATCGGTACGGGACGCATTCGGCTTCCCCGACGTCACGCCCAAAGTGCGGGCAAGCTTCGACTTCGACGTGAAGCTGCTGGGGGGTGTTTTGCGCGTTGCGCCGAAAAGCATCAAATACCTGCCACCCTACCTGGAAGCCCAGCGCCGCATTGCCGGTGGCAAGGCCGGCCCGATCCTGCGCTGGACCAACCAGATGATCTACGGCCAGCCGCTGCTGGTGTCCTGAACCTGCCGCCGACTCTTTACGGTTGGTGCAATCCTGTTGTCATGGCTTATGTCCATTCATGCCGCCTGTGTCGCACCGTCGCACAGGCGGTTTTTTATGGCCGCAATGGAATTGCGCACGGCTGGCGTTCATGTCAAATTGGCGAGCCTTGTTCCTGCAGGAAAATCCCATGGAAGTGGAAATCAGAGCCGCCCGCCCCGACGATCAGGGCCCCATTGCCGAACTGATGTACAGCTCAGGCCCCGAAATTTACGATTTTCTTTACAAGACGCGCAAAACCGGCGCGGTGGATTTTATCCGTTACGAATACGGCACCGGCATCGGCTTTTGCGGCCACCGCAATGTCACGGTGGCGGTGAAGAACGGCAAAGTGGTAGGCACCGGCTGCTTTTACGACAAGACCACCTATGAAAAACTCATCTCCGGTTCCGGCAAGAATTTTTTTGGTTACTTCGGCATCCTCGGCGCACTACCGGTGGTATGGCGCTCCCGCCATCTGGGCAGCACCATGAAACCGCCGAAGGACGGCGAACTGTACCTGGCGAATTTCGGCGTCGATCCGAATCTGCGCAGCCAGGGCATCGGCTCCGCCATGATCCGGCACAAAATCGCCGAGGCGCGTCAAGGGGGTTATAAAATCTTCGGGCTGGATGTGGCTGTCACCAATCCGCGCGGCCAGGCGCTGTACACCAAACTGGGGCTGGAAGTGAAAAAGGAAAAGGTTTTTTCGGGGAATGATCCGAACGTGCCGGCGTGCAGGAAGATGGAGTTGGCGCTGTAGTGGATCGAAGACAATTAACCGATGCGCCGCAACAACAACCGCCGCATCGGTTCCGGATCTTTCTGCTTCACCGCCGAATCCGCCGCGGGAAAATACCAGGATTCCAGCCGCGACAGCCAGAACCGCAACGCGGCATACGCCAGCATCCGTGGCCAGAACTGTTTTTCCAGAGACTCCAGCGGACGCAGTTCCTCATACCCGCGCAGCACCGCCTTTAATCGCACCTCATCCAGCGTGAAATCCGCCGTGCTGCACCAGTCATTCACCAGCACCGCCAGATCGTAAATAAACAGATCATGACAAGCGTTGTAAAAATCAATGATGCCGGTGAGACGGTTCTCTTCGAACAGCGCGTTGTCGTGAAACAGATCGCCGTGCGTAATGCCGGCCGGCAGCTGCGCCAGCGCCGGCAGATCCTGCTGCCAGTTGTGCACCTGCTGCTGCAATAATTCACGCTGGTCCGGCGGCAAT
>JBMOPR010000347.1:0-21909 GCA_049323075.1 Pseudomonadota bacterium | reverse complement strand
AAGGCCTGGAATTGAGCTGTGTTTACGATGGCAATCTGCCGGTGCGCGTCAAGGGCGACCCTGAGCGTCTTGCGCAGTTGATCAATAACCTCGTGACCAATGCAATCAAGTACAGCGCCGGTACCGATGTGCTGCTCTCGGTGCAGATGCAGCGCCTGTCGGAAACCGAAGGCGAACTGAAAGTCACCGTGACGGACAATGGCAAAGGGATCGATCCGGTCCTGCAGGACCGTTTGTTCGACGCATTTTCGAAGAATTCCGCCCAGAACAATTATGCCGAAGCCGGTACCGGATTGGGGCTTGCCATCAGCAAGGGGCTTGCCGAATGCATGCAGGGAGAAATCGGCTTTTCCAGCGCGCCGGAGCAGGGTGCCTCGTTCTGGTTTACGGCGCGTCTGAAACTGTCCACCCAGCAGGCCCAGAAGCCCACCGAGCTCAGGGAGCTGATGAACTCACACATCCTTCTGGTGGATATCGACGGTGGCTTGCGGGCCGCACTGATGGCGGAACTGGCGGGCTGGCAGATGGACGTCCGTTTTGCTTCCAGCCAGTTCAATCCGGTGGAAACCCTGCTGGCGGCACAGCGCGCCGGCATGCCGTACCAGCTGGTGTTTATCAATCTGCCGATCAAGCAGAAAACGTCGCTGGAGCTCTGTCAGGAGATCCGCCAGCACGCGGAGCTGCGCAATTCCCATCTGATCGTGCTGGCATCGCTGGCGCAGCGGGCCGATGCGGCGCGCATGAAGGCCGATATTGCCCAGGGCGTGGAATGGCTCAGCAAACCCGTCACCCGCGACAAGCTGGTACGGGCCCTGACCCAGTCCTTCAATCTGCAGGAAGCCGAAGGCGAGGGGCTGGAAAAGCTCGATGCTGCACTGCTGTCCGGCAGCGAAGGCCGTCGCATCCTGCTGGTGGAGGACAATGCCGTCAACCAGATGGTGGCGCGAGGCATGCTCACCCGGCTGGGGTATCTGGTTACGTCGGTGGCCAATGGCAAGGAAGCGTTGGGTCTGCTGGAGGACAAAACCTTCGACCTGATCCTGATGGACTGCCTGATGCCGGTTCTCGACGGTTACGAAACCACGCGGATCTGGCGGGAAAAGGAGAAAGAGAAGGGGGGACACCTGCCCATCGTGGCCATGACAGCCAGTGTTGTGGAAGGCGAGCAGCAGCGCTGCCTGTCCACGGGGATGGATGACTATCTGTCCAAGCCGGTCAATATTGACGAGCTCAGCGCTAAACTGCGGCACTGGCTGGGTGCGGACAAAGCGGCTGCGCCCGAGCTTGAAGAAGGTGTTACACCGCGCGATCCCCAGCGCCGCACGGCCTGAACATTCCTCGCGACCCCGTTTCTTTCCCGCAGATTGTCGCTAGAATACCGCCGCCATTCTGATAATCTTGCCGGATACCGGCCAAACCAACGCGGGGAACGACGCACATGAAAGTGCTGTTGCTGGGCGCCACCGGCCTGATTGGCCGTCACGTACTGGAAGGGTTGCTGGCTGCGCCCCAGGTGAGCGAACTGATTGCGCCCACTCGTCGCACGCTGTCCAATACCCATCCCAGATTGCGCAATGTGTTGATCGATTTCGACCGCCTTGACGAATATCCGGAACTGTTTGACGTCACCACCATCGTCTGCTGCCTGGGTACCACCATGAAACAGGCCGGATCGAAAGAAAATTTCCGCAAGGTGGATTACCAGTACTGTCGCGATGCCGCCGAACTCGGCCGTGCCCAGCGGGCTCGGGCGTTTCTGCTGGTATCGGCCATTGGATCGTCGGCCACGTCCCCGGTCTATTATTCGCGTGTGAAAGGTGAGCTGGAACAGCACCTGATCGAACTGGAGTACAACCACCTTTCGCTGTATCGGCCCTCCATGCTGCTGGGTGAGCGGAGCGAGTTCCGGCTGGGAGAAAAACTCTACAGCAAACTCACGCCGCTGATTGATCCCTTCATGCGCGGACCCCTGCGCCACTATCACGCCATTCCCGCCCGCACCGTGGCGCAGGCGATGGTGAATGAATGCCTGGCACTGGGTGAAGTCATACCGCAGGGCCCCAAGGTGAATGTTTATCCCTACGACAAAATTGTTAAACTGGCCCAGTCCCGCTGAGGACACCCGTCGTTGTATCTACCGGAGGAGCTTCACTTGAACATCATCACCTGCGACCTGTCCGACGCCTACCCCGATATTACCCGTGTGGTGGAGCCGATTTTCACCAACTATGGCGGCAGAAGCGCATTCGGCGGCGAGATCCTCACCATCAAGTGTCACGAGGATAATTCACTGGTGAAGGAGCACGTCGGCAATCCGGGCAACGGCCGCGTGATGGTGGTGGACGGCGGTGGCTCGCTGCGTTGCGCACTGCTGGGCGACATGCTGGCAGCGAATGCGGTGAAAAACGGCTGGGCCGGGATCATCATTTATGGCTGCATCCGCGACGTGGACGAAATCCGCAAAATGGATCTGGGCGTGCAGGCATTGCGCACCATTCCGATCAAGAGCAATCGCCAGGGTCGGGGCGATCTGAATATTCCGGTGACGTTCGGTGGCGTCACGTTCAATCCGGGTGAATTCGTCTATGCCGACAACAATGGCATCATTGTGGCGAACCAGGCGCTGAAGATGCCGGGCTGACATCTGCCAGCCGGACAAATGCCAGGTTCACCGAATGGATGACGGAATGCCTTCATCCGGCGCTTGTCCAGAACCCACATATCGCGTCTAATAAAAAACCCCGCCTGAGCGGGGTTTTCGTTTATGCAGTTCGTTGCGCGGGCGCAATCAGAACCGCTGCGATCAGGGCAGCAGGTGCGCAACGGCGTCGCGCTCTTCCTGCAGTTCCTTTTCAGTCACTTTCATTTTCTCGCGGCTGAATTCGCTGATGTCCAGACCCTGTACGATTTCCCAGTCGCCGTTCTTGCACACGCAGGGGAAAGAGTAGATCAGGCCCTTGTCGATGCCGTAGGAACCGTCGCTGTACACGCCCATGCTGACCCAGTCGTTGGCCGGAGTGCCCAGGGCCCAGTCACGCATGTGGTTCAGGGCAGCGTTGGCAGCGGAAGCCGCCGAGGAAGCGCCACGGGCCTTGATGATGGCCGCGCCACGCTGCTGCACCACAGGGATGTAGGTTTCGCGGTACCAGCTCTGGTCCACTTTGGACTCTGCCTTTTCGCCCTTGATCAGGGCCTTGGAAATGTCAGGGTACTGGGTGGAGGAGTGGTTGCCCCAGATGGTGACCTTGGTGATGTCGTTGATGCTGGTGCCGGTTTTGGTCGCCAGCTGGCTCAGGGCGCGGTTGTGGTCCAGGCGTGTCATGGCGGTGAACTGGCGCGGGTTGATGCCGGGCGCATTGCGCTGGGCGATCAGCGAGTTGGTGTTGGCGGGGTTGCCCACTACCAGCACCTTGATGCTGCGCTTGGCAACGGCGTCGATCGCCTTGCCCTGTACCGAGAAGATGGCAGCGTTGGCTTCCAGCAGGTCCTTGCGCTCCATGCCGGGGCCGCGGGGACGGGCACCGACCAGCAGGGCGTAGTCGGCATCCTTGAATGCCACTTTCGGATCATCGGTGACCACCATGCCCGCCAGCAGCGGGAACGCGCAATCGTCCAGTTCCATGGCTACACCTTGCAGGGCGCCCAGGGCCGGGGTAATTTCCAGCATTTGCAGAATGACGGGTTGATCGGCGCCGAGCATCTGGCCGGCGGCAATCCGGAAGAGAAGGGAATAGCTGATCTGGCCTGCTGCACCGGTAACGACTACACGTACAGGTTGTTTCATGAGTGGGATCTCCTGTTAGCCTGGTTTTAGGACCGCACAATTCTATGCATCTGCAATGGCAAATACCATCAGATTTGCAGGCCGTTTGGAGGTCAGTGAAGGTCGTTGGAATACCGGAACCCGTCCGGTGCGGGCGCGAGATGAGCGGGATGCTGCAGCCTGGCGGACTTTTATCGGCGACTCAGGGTGCCCGTGATTGACGTGCCCTGAATCAGACGTCCTCGTTGATATAAACACCGTCGCGGCGGATGGTGGCGGCGTTACGGTCCCCGGAATTCTGCAACAGGGCGCGGATTTCGGGGCGGAGATTCTGGTGTGCATTGCGACGGGGCTGGCGGCGCCGGTCCTCCTGAACGGGCACCTCCTGCTTGCGGCGTTCGCGCACCAGGCGGCGTTCAGAGTAGGTGGGTTTGATTTCCTGGCCGACCGGATGGATGCGTTCGGATTCATAAACGCGAATGGAACGGTTGGACTTCAGCCGTTCGATCGATCGTCGATGTATGCGGGGCATTAAAAGCATGGTCCGCTCCGGTGGTTTTCGAGGGCTCAACTGGATTATCGGCACTCTTGTGAAAAACTTTACGAATCAACGTTTTGATCGTAAAGCGGCATTTCGTGCAGATTGCGTGTGCGTTTGTTCCCGATTGTTAACGATTCTCTCTAATGTTGTTAGACAATTTTGGATTCAGAGGCTATTTTTTAAGCCGGGTTAGGTATTTATCGTCTTATGCTGGTCACCAGGGAGGGTGGCTGATTTTGATGGGTGCTCGTAATGGTCGCTACAGGCTTTGCCGTTATGCAGGCAAAGAAGGTCTGGTTTTGGGGATTGTCGGTGTGGGTGTTGTGTCTGGTCCTGGGGAGCGCATGGCCGGGGCGGGTGCTGGCGTCCGGTTCCCTGGTGATGGCGGATTCCCAACCCCGCATTCTGCTCAGTGGCCGCACGGCCGGTGAGCTGGATATCTCGAATTACCTGGAAGTGCTGCCATCGGCAGATCCCCGTCTGGATCTGCAGGCGGTTCTGTCCGGGGATTTGCCCTTCCAGCCGATAGACAACAACGGCATCTCCACCGCGCCGGGCGCCAACCTGTACTGGATTCGTGGCAGCATGAGCCGTTCGCTGGCCGATCTGAGCGGTCCTGGCAGCTGGCTGCTGATTCTGGAGAATACCCGCGTGCGGCAGGCACAACTTTATGTGCGGCAGAGCGCCGGACTACCCGGAGCCGACCTGGCGGCCCCCTATCTTCCCGTGGAGCGGATACCGGGGGAGCGTTATCCGCAGTTTGCGCTGACCCTGTCGCCGGATTCGACCCTCGATTTCTACTTGCGGCTGGAAACTGATGGCCTGTTCAGTATTCCGGTGAAAGTCTGGGCCCGCGATGCCTATCTGCTCAGCAAGCGCAGCCAGCTGCCGGTCTGGGGGCTGTTGTTTGGCGCTATCTCCGCATTGACGCTCTACAACCTGTTCATCTATTTGTCATTGCGGGAACGGGCGTATCTGCAGTTGAGCCTGTTTCTGCTGTCCACGTTGTTGCTGACGCTGGCCCGGGAAGGATTCCTTGTTACCGGGCTTTCCCGCATGCCCCTGATTGGGGACCGCTTCGAAGCCGTGGCGGAATTCGTGACGCTGGCGCTGGCCATTCTGTTCACGCGCAGCTATCTGAATACTGCGCGCTATTACCCGGCAATCGATGCTGTGCTGCGTGCCAATCGCTGGGTCTGCATGGGGTTCGCCTTTTCTGTGCTGGCAGGCTTGTTGTCATCCACCCAGTCCTTCGCCGGATTGCTGGTGAGTGGCGCGCTGTTCTTTGTGCCGGCGGTGCTGGCATCCATGCACGCGGCAGACCGTGCCACCCGTTATTACATTGCCGGCTGGTCGGTGTTTTTTGTGGGCTACATGATTTATCTGGCAAGCCAGCTGGGATTGTTGCCGGTGAATGATTTCACCCAGCGTGGCCGTGACCTCGCACTGTGCTTTCTGGGCCTGTCACTGTCGCTGGGCATGGCCGAGCAGATTCGCCGTGAACGCTTCGAAAAGCAGCGTGCCCTGCAGCGCCAGCAGGACACCATGCTGGAACTGAAATATTCCGAAGAACAGATCCAGAAAAAAGTGCTGCGCGACACCCTGCAGGAATTTCCCGGATTGCCGACGTTGCAGGAACGCCTGGAAACCGTGGTGGACCCATCCACGCAGTCCGGTGAATCCGTCATCCTGGTGATGATGGACCTGCATAATGTGAACCGGGTGGAAGAGCAGCTCGGGCACGCTGCCCGCAATGAATTGCTGACGCGGGCCACCAAGCGCCTGAGTGTGATTCTGCGCAGTGTGAGTGGCGTGTTGCCGCTGACCGAAAGTGCTGCCGACTACGTGCCCATGGCCGTGCTGGAAGACGGCAGTTACGGCTTTATCCTGCGGGGTGTTTCCGACATCACCATCAACCACGCCATCGAGCAGGTGGAGCAGGCCATGTCGCGACCGTTCTTCTATCAGGGACTGGAGTTGCAGCCCGGCATCTCGTTTGGACTGGCGCGGCTTGGGGAGCATGGTGACGATGCACAGGCGTTGCTGCTGCATGCCGAGCATTCCCTGATGGTGGACCGTCGCAAGAATCTCGACAAGGTGTGTGAGCTGGACGGCGTGGATCAGTACAACGAACGCAATATTGCGCTCATCAATGAACTGCGCTCGGCCATTCACGAGGATCAGATCACCCTGTATTTCCAGCCGGTGTACGACCTGCGCCGCAATCTGGCCTGTGGCGTCGAGGTGTTTACCCGCTGGGAAAGCCTCAGTGGTGCCAGAATCAGCCCGGGCGAAATCTTTCATCTGGCGGAAATTGGCGGCTTCGTATCGGAGCTCACCTTGCGCGTGATTGAAAAGGCGCTGCGACACTTCATGGTGGCGGTGAACGTGCAGCAGTCGACACTGAAACTGTCAGTGAACCTGTCGCCGCGCTGTCTGCGGGAAGAGCATTTTCTGGAAGAGGTGGATCTGATGCTGACCCGTTATGGTCTGCCGCCGCAGCGGTTGTCGCTGGAAATCAAGGAAGCGGCCATCATTGAAGATCCCAGCATCACCCGCGAGGTGCTCAATCGCATCCGCAATCTGGGCATCGGCCTGACCATCGATGAACTGGGTGCGGCCTACAGCAATCCGTCCTATCTCAGCAGCCTGCCGGTGACTGAAGTGAAACTGGACCAGAGTTTTGTTGCGCGGTTGCAGGAAGCGGATTGCCGGGTGATGGTGCTGATGCTGATCGAGTTGTGTCGGGAACAGCACATCAAACTGGTGGTGCACGGGGTGGAGGAAGAATCCACCTTGCAGCAGCTGGAACTGATGGGATGCAGTTTTGCCCAGGGACACTATCTGGCGGCGCCGGTACAGGCGCGCGAATTCAAACTGCCTCGTCACCAGCTGACGCCGCTACAATTTCAGCAGGTTTGACCACCGGGTTTGAAGGCGTAATATAGGGAACGTCCGCAGTCGTCCTTCGCAGGTGTGCCCATGTCCGTCCAGTCCACCATCCAGTCCAAACTCCAGTCCCGCTTTCAGCCCCGGCATCTTGAAGTCATCAACGAAAGTTTCATGCACAGCGTGCCGCCAGGTTCAGAAACCCATTTCAAGGTGGTGGTGGTGTCGGATGCGTTTGACGGCAAGCGCTCGGTGGCGCGCCATCAGGCGGTTTACCAGGCGCTGGCCGATGAAGTGGCAGGGCCGGTGCATGCGCTGGCGATTCATACCTACACCGGCGCAGAGTGGGAAGCAGTAGCGGCCGCGCCGGATTCACCCCAGTGCCGGGGTGGCAGCAAGCACGACCACTGACGTCTCATATCTCCAGTTGAATCCCCATTGAGAAGCCGGTGGACTCCCAGCTGACTTCGTTCAGCTGGCTGCCGCCGGTGGTGCCGTTGGCGAAATACACGGTGTCCTGGCCGGTGCCGGTTTCCCAGTTCTGCTGATACCAGTCTGCCCGCAGGGAGAAATTGTTCGAAAGCCGGTATTGGTACGACAGATCGACGCCGGTACCGCCGCCGGTTGCCCAGTGCTCGAAACTTTTCGGGTGGGCGAAATCATTGCGCAGGTTCCAGTCCGCTTCGGCGTGATAATCCATCCAGAAATTTTTCAGGGTCAGTGCCAGGGTGTGCGCACGGGTTTCCAGATTCCAGCGCACACCTGCCCAGGCGCCGGTCCAATCTGTCAGGTAGGTGCTGTTGAGTGTGCCGCGGAAGGCTCCGAGGTTGTTCGGATTGTATGCGTCCACCACCTGCTGGCCTTGCGTCATTACCAGATCCTGGTTCTGGCGGGTGTAGGCGGCCATGGGGGTCAGTGCGTTGTACTGGTTGATGCGGAAGCGATAGCCCAGGCCCGCAGTGAAGCCATCCAGACTGGATTCCTCGGCAGATGACAGGCTGCGGCTGTATTCCCGGGTGCGGTTGTTGCCGTTATAGTCCGAATCCTGTACTTCGCCGTCGGTGGCCTGACCGGTCTGGTAGTCCAGAAACAGCACGGTATTGTGCAAAGCGCCGTGGTTGAAAGCCAGTTCACCGCTCGCGTGGAAAACGCTGAATTGCAGATCGCGATAGGTCAGTTCTGACAGTACATTGGGTCCGGTTGCACCAGTCGGGTCATCGGCGATGCTCCACTGCAGATTGCCGGTTTCATTGCCCATGCCGGAATGCACCTTGAGATCAAACGGCGCTTGCGCCAGTGCCGGCGCGGCGGTGCCGGCGCTCAGCAGGGATACTGTCAGAAAACGCTGGAAAAACAGGCGGCTAAAAGGTTTCATAAGGCAGACCGACTCACTGAAGCAGGTTCATCAAAGCCGGGGAACAGCAACAGATCACCCGAAGTTCCTTTTCAGGGTAGACGGGATTTTTCCTGCAAAAGTGTTCGTAACTCATTGAAAATACGCTTGATATTGAACATCAATCACTTAGCGGGATAAAAAAAATTGTAACCGGGGGCTGTCAAAAGATTGGCATTTGAGCCTTCGTTTGTTTATTAAGTGATCAATTGCAGGATTTGGCTTGGAAAAGGTTCGTATAAAAAGTGATCAGTGACGCCATCGACTATCGCCTAACCTACTGCCGCCGCAAGACCATTGGCATTTACGTCAGTGCGGAACGGGGTGTGGAAGTGCGCGTGCCTTATTTCGTCAGTCGGGCAGAAGCAGAGCGTTTCGTGGCGGAAAAGCAGGACTGGATTCTGCGCAAGGTGCAGGAGTTTGCGGCGGTGCCGGCCCGGCATGAGCCGCAGTTCCAGTGGGGCGCCCGCCACTACGTGCTGGGGGAGGCCCAGTCGTTCCATCATGACGAAGACACCCAGCCTGACATCCTGCTGCCGGGCACTGCCGCTGATCCTGCCAGCCGCATCGAAACCCGCATTGCCACCTGGTATCGCCAGGAAGCCCTCTGCCTGTTCGAGGAGCGCCACCAGCACTGGTGCGAGCAGCTGCAGTGGATGCAACTGCCAAAGTCCTGGGTGGAAGTGCGGGTGATGAAGCGGCGCTGGGGCTCCTGTCGCCGCAACGGCAAGATCACGCTGAACACCGCGCTGTTCAAATACCCCCTGGAGTGCGTGGACACGGTGATCGTTCACGAACTCTGCCATCTGCTGGAATTCAACCATTCCCCCAGGTTCTACCGCCTGATGACCCAGGCCATGCCCACCTGGAAGAAATGGGACCGTCTGCTGACCGACCTGGCCCAACGCTACTGATCATTTTGGTCAACCAAATCGGGCATTTCCGTTATTGCGCCAGCGTTTTGCCCTGTGCAAGGATTGAAACAAGCGTTTAATCGGGAAAAGAGGAAAACCGGAATGGCCAACACTGAACAGCTGTTTGACCTGACACTGACTGAAGAACAGCGGATTACCCGCGAATCCATGCGGCGTTTTGCCGGGGCGGAAATCCGCGCCATCGCCCGCGCTGCAGACGAGGCCGGAGCCGCGCCTGAGGGCTTTTACGACCAGACCGCCGCGCTGGGCCTCAGCCTGCTGGCGATCCCGGAGGCCCTGGGTGGTGCCGGTGCGGGTCGATCGCCCATCTCCAATGCCCTTGCGGCGGAGGATCTGGGTTACGGCGACATGTCCCTGGCCATCGGCGCACTGACGCCGCTGGGTTTCATCAACACGGTGCTGGACCAGGGCACCGAAGACCAGCAGGAACGTTTCCTCACCCCGCTGGCGGATGAGACATTCGTCGCCGCCACTATTGCCCTGATGGAACCCCGCGCTACGTTTGAACCCACCGATCTGCACACAACCGCCCGCAAGGAAAATGGCCGTTATGTATTGAACGGCGAAAAATCCATGGTGGCGCTGGCGGACACCGCGCGCTTCATTCTGGTGATCGCCAAAGTGGAAGGCGAAAACGTGCCAGCCGCGTTTGTGGTGGCGCAAGGCAGTGAAGGCGTTAGCTTTGAGAAGGAAGAATACATGGGCCTGCGCCCGCTGAGTTTGCAGCGGGTGCGTCTGCAGAATGTGACGGTGGCGGAGCAGGATCGTCTGGGCGGCGACAAGCCGTTCAACCTGCAACGTCTGGTGGATCTCTCGCATATCGGCCTGTGCGCGGCGGCTGTCGGTTGCGGTCAGGCGGTGCTGGATTATGTGATTCCCTATGTGAACGACCGCATCGCGTTTGGCGAACCGATTTCCAACCGTCAGTCCGTTGCCTTCATGGTGGCGAACATGGCGATCGAACTGGATGCCATGCGCCTGATGGTGTACCGGGCCGCGTCCCGTGCCGAGCAGGGGCTGGAGTTCCACCAGCAGGCGTATCTGTGCCGTGTGCTGTGCGCCGAGCGCAGCATGGAAATCGGTACCAACGGTGTGCAGCTGCTGGGTGGCCACGGTTTCACCCGCGAGCATCCGGTGGAAATGTGGTACCGCAACCTGCGTGCGGTGGGCATCCTGCTGGGCGTCGCCGCTGTTTAAGCGGGCAGTGATTTATCCGGTCGAATCGAATAACGGAGAACGAACATGATCAATCTCGAATTACCGCAAAAACTGCTGACTGCACAACAGATGGCACATCAGCTGGCGAAAGGCGCGTTCCGTCCCATCGCCCGCAAATATGACAAGATCGAACACTGCCCCACACCGGAAGAACTGATTCCCATCAGCCAGATGATGCGGGCCATGGGCGGACAGGGGGCTCTCGGCGGAAAAAAAGAGGGCGGAAAGAAAGAGGGCAGCAAGAGTGAGGCCGCTGCCGACAGCGTGAAAAATGGTGCCAACCTGATGGGCATCATGGCCACCACCGAAATGGCGTGGGGTTGCTGCGGCCTGATGCTGTCGTTGCCGGGCGTGGGCCTGGGCAACGCCGCGATCGATGCGGTGGGCACGCCGGAGCAGAAGGAAAAATTCGGAAAATTGTACTGCGCGATGGCGATCACTGAACCCGGTTGCGGTTCCGATTCCGCCGCCGTGCAGACCACGGCAAAACTGGATGGTGATGAGTGGGTCATCAACGGCGAAAAAATCTTTGCCACTGCCGGCGATCGTGGTGACGCAGTTGTAGTGTGGGCCACCCTCGACAAATCCCTGGGCAAGGCTGCCATCAAATCCTTCGTCGTAGAAAAAGGCACTCCCGGCATGGAAGTGGTGCGCTGCGAAGACAAGATGGGTCTGCGCGTGTCCGACACCGCCGCCATCCGTTTCCACGACTGCCGTATTCCCAAATCCAACATCCTGGGCTCCCCTGAAATTGCTGCCGATGCCGAAGCGCGCAAAAAAGCCTTCGGTGGCGTGATGCAAACCTTCGACAACACCCGTCCGATGGTGGCGGCGATGGCGTTGGGTGTGGCCCGGGGCGCGCTGGAGATCACGCGTGAGCTGCTGGAAAAAGAAGGCGTTAAAGCGGATTACAGCAAGTCGCTTTACAACAGCAGCGCGCTGGAGGCGGAAATCTACCGCATGGAGGCCAATCTGGAAGGTGCCCGCCTGCTGACCCTGAAAGCGGCCTGGATGGCGGACAACAAGCAGCCGAACTCGAAGGAAGCGTCGATGTGCAAGGCGAAAGCCGGCCGCGTCGGTAACGATATCACCTTGAAATGCGTCGAGATTTGCGGCGTTCTGGGATACAGCGAAAACTGGCTGCTGGAAAAGCTGGCGCGGGATTCGAAAATCATCGACATCTTCGAAGGCACGCAGCAGATCCAGCAATTGATTGTCGCCCGTCACCTGCTGGGCAAGTCCTCCAGCGAACTGAAATAAGCGCGCAGCTGTTGCTGCGGCCCATTGGCCAAAGCAACTGGCTTATTTTTCCATTCCGTTGTCAACAACGCAGCCGGACACTCAGGTGTCCGGTTAGCGCCCGTTTTTCCAGCGATTGCCTATACTGAACGCATTGTCTGCATCAATTGGGGTGGCTTCATCGCGTTATGCCGTTTTCGGAATCGCCAGGCCAGCTGCGGGAAACCCTGGGCAATCTGTTTGCCAGGACTGCCGCGTGCCTGCGGTATCCGGCGCGAATGTCCTTTTATGTGGCACAGGCTGGCCATATTGATGAGATCCAGATATTGCCCAGCACGGAGCTGATGCTGGAGATCCATGATGACATCACCCCCTTGTCCAGCTATCCGCACGCGGTATTGGAAAGTGTGTTTCGCACCGGCAATCCCATTCTGGTGGAACAAAGCCAGCTGAGCGAGATCAGTAACCTGGACGTATATGTCGTCAATGCCGGAATCACCAGTTTTCTTTGCCTGCCGGTGGTGGCCACCGAGGCCTGCAACGCCGCCATCTGGCTGGAGCGCAAGGATCCGCTGCAGAATTTCAGTTTTGCCGAACTGGATAGCCTGGAACAGCAGATTCACGGGCTCCAGGATCGGCTGACCCATCATATTGAAACCCAGTCTCTGCACCGTCTTTTCAATCGCGACCTGTTTGAGTCCGAGCTCGTGTTCGTTTCCCGGGACAATGCATTCATGGAAGGGGTGCGGGCGGTGGAATCGCATCTGCGGGTATTTGAGCGGGCAGTAAAATCTGCCGACACGGGCTTTGTGATTGTCGATGCACGATTGCCCAATCAGCCGATCATATATTGCAATCCTGCCTTCGAACGCATTACCGGTTATTCCTTTCGGGAAACCGTGGGCAAGAACTGCCGTTTCCTGCAGAAGCCGGGCGAGCAGGAAGAAAAGGTCCAGCTGATGCGGGATGCGATACTGCGCGGAGAACCTTGCCAGGTATTGCTGAAAAATTATCGCAAAAATGGCGAACTGTTCTGGAATGAACTCACCATTTCGCCGATCAGGGATGCGCAGGGCAATCTTACCCATCTGATTGGCGTGCAGAACGATGTCAGTGACCGCGTGGCAATAGATGTGGCGCGCAAGGAAACTGAATCCCGTTTTCGTGCCCTGTACGACAATAGCCTGGATGGCATCTGCTACTACAGCCTGGAAGGCCGTTGTATCAGTGCCAATCGTGCTTACTGCGATCTGCTGGGTTTGACGCCCGAGGAAGTCGTCGGCATTCACTACGCCGATATTACCCCCGAAAAGTGGCGGGAAGCGGATCGCAAAGTGGTCCAGGAACAATTGTTCGTCCGGGGCTATAGCGATTTGTATGAGAAGGAATACTTTCGCAAGGATGGCAGCATCGTTCCGGTCAGCGTGCGTGCGGCGCTGCACTATGATGCCAGCGGAAAACCCATCGCCACCTGGGGAATCGTGCGCGACATCAGCGAATACCGCAACGTGATCGACCGGCTGAAGCAGAATGAAGCGCACATGGAATTTCTGGCCTATCACGATTCACTCACGGCCATGCCCAACCGCCTGCTGTTTCAGGATCGCGTGATCAAGGCGCTGGAACGGGCCAAGCGCAACGGCAAAAAAGTGGCACTGATGCTGTTGGATCTCGATCGTTTCAAGAACATCAATGATTCCCTCGGCCACGCGATGGGCGACAGTTTCCTCAAGGAAATTTCCACCCGCATCCAGCATACCATCCGCGAAATGGACACCGCAGCGCGCATCGGTGGCGACGAATTCGTGATCGTGATGGAAAATTTCAACGAGATCAGCAGCGTGACGGCGGTGGCCAACAAACTGCTGAAAACGTTGGCTGTGCCCATCAATATCCAGCAGCATGAACTGTATGCCACTGCCAGCATCGGCATCAGCATTTTTCCCAACGACGGCCAGAATGTGGAAGCCCTGATGAAGGCCGCCGATGCCGCCATGTACTGCGCCAAGGAAAAAGGGAAAAACAGTTTTCACTATTACACAGACGATCTCAACAAGCGCACCCTGGAATTGCTGGTGCTGGAAAATGACATGCGGCGTGCGCTGGACCTGAACCAGTTTTTTGTTGCCTACCAGCCGCAGTTTGCCCTGCAGGATGGCGCGCTGGTGGGTGTGGAAGCCTTGTTACGCTGGCAGCATCCGGTGCAGGGCCTGTTGGCGCCAACCGTGTTCATTCCACTGGCCGAGGAAACCGGATTGATTGAGCCGCTCGGTCGCTGGATGCTGCGTGCCAGTTGCACCCAGATCAAGGCGTGGGTGGAGAAGGGCTACCGCATGGGGCGGATCGCGGTGAACCTGTCCGCGCGCCAGTTCCGTCAGCCGGGGCTGGTGGAGGACATTCATTTCATCCTCAGCGATGTAGGCTTGGGCGCCGAGCACCTGGAACTGGAAATCACCGAAAGCATCGCAATGGACAATGTCGAATCCACGGTTGCAAAACTCGAAGTGCTGAAACGGATGGGATTGCGCCTGTCGATCGACGATTTTGGTACCGGATATTCCTCGCTGAGTTATCTCAAGCGTTTCGCCATCGACAAATTGAAGATCGACCAGAGTTTCGTGCGTGACATCGTGACTGATCCCAACGACGCCGCCATCGCGGCATCCACTATCGCACTGGCGCACAAGATGGGTTTGAAAGTGATTGCGGAAGGTGTGGAAACGGCCGAGCAAGTGGCGTTCCTGCGGGAGCAGGGTTGCGATGAAGTGCAGGGGTTTTTCTACGGCAAGCCAATGTCGGCCGTGGAGCTGGAGCGCATGCTGGGCACGGCGCCGCAACGTTACCGCGCCGGCGCCCAGCATTGAGTCTCTGCGTTCGGATCAGATGAACGCTGCCTGCGTGGTGATCCAGGGATTGGTGGTGTACTTGCGGTAGTGGCGGATCAGCTTGTTGTTCACCGTGCCACTGTTGATATTCTTGTCCACCACGTACGCTTTCCAGTCGCACTGCCGGTTGTTGAATTCAATCGTCGACCAGCCATTCTGCGTGGTATTGAAATAGCGGATATGGGGGTTGGTCAGCCGCACGGCGGTGTTGGTCAGCGCCTGCGCCAGTTGTTGCTGTTGTCCTACCGGCGTTTTCGCCCCGATCATGTCGAACAGCCCCGCCGACGTCACCGACGGCGTCATGAATTCCACCCCCAGATAATTGTGAAAATCGAAAATGGAATTGCGGCTGTAATCCTTTTTCACGTGTGACGCGATGTAGGTGTGCAGGTCGCCCGTCACCACCACGAAGTTCTCCACCTTGTTGGATGCCACTTCATTGTTGATCAGGTTGCGCTCGTAATCGAAGCCGTCCCACGCGTCCACATTGATGGGGATGCGGCCGTTCTTCATTATGATGCCAAGCCGGCCCATGTAGGTCTGGTTGCCCAGCAGTTTCCAGCGTGCGCTGGAGCCGATCAGGCCGTTGAGCAGCCAGTCGCGCTGATCGCCGCCCAGCAACGTTTGCTGGTCACTGGCCCAGTTCTGGCAGCCAATCGGAATGTAGCGGCCGAAGAAATCGCCTTCACCGCAGGGATGCGGCGTGCGGTAGGTGCGGCCGTCGAGCATGAACAGGTCCACCAGATTGCCGAATTGCACGCGACGGTAATATTTCAGGTAATGATGCGGATGGGTGCTGTCGGGATTTACGTGCACGCGGGCGGGAATGTATTCCAGCCAGGCCTGCTGCGAATCCAGCATCAGTTGATTCAGCAGGTAGGGATCATTGCCATGGGCCGCATCCACCGTGTAGGGGTGGTCCGGTGCGCCCAATGTATCGCGCTCGTAATCCCAGTACACGTCATTAGCGGTTTCGTGATCGTCGCGGGTAATGATGAAAGTGTGCTGCTCCATCGCCTTTTGCAGGAACGGATCGCTGCGATAGGTTTTGTACAGATGGCGGTAATCCGCCAGATCCAGTGCCACGATGCCGTCGCTGGGCAGGATGATGCGACGGTCGTCGAAGGGCAGGCTCTGGAAGCGCGGGTCGCCGGCGGTTTCGTAAATGAAATCTCCCAGGTGCAGCACGAAATCCAGTGAATCGTCGTTGGCCACGTGATTCAGCGCGCCATAGTAGCCGTTGGTGTAATCCTGGCAGGTGAGCAGGCCCAGTTTCAGCTTGTCGATCGCGGCACCGTAGGGGGGCGCGGTGCGGCAGCGGGCGGTGCGGCTCACGGTGTTGTCGTAAATAAAGCGGTAGTAATAGCGGATGGACGGTTCCAGGTAGCCGTCGGTGTCGATCGACACGGTGAAATCGCGGTCCGCCTTGATGTGCTGGCTTTCCACCACGCTTTCAAAGGCCAGTTGCTGGAAGTCGGGATCATGGGCTACCTGCACGAACAGGGCCTGGCCGCTGCGGTGCGCGCTGGGGTCAATGCGGGTCCAGAGCACGACGCCGGTGGGGCTGGGATCGCCGGATGCCACCGACAGACTGAACACGCGGGCGGAATCGGTGTTGAGTGGCGCGTCAGACCGGATCAGGCCCGCTTTGGCGGAGCCGGAGGTAAAGGTGACGACGTAGGGTGTAGCGATTCCTGCGGCAACGAACGAGAGGAACTTGCGGCGGTCAATCGTGCTCATGGGGGCTCCAGTGACATCCTTTGTTCAAGCTAAAACTGCGTTTAGCCAAAATCCGAACCTGACTTCAGTCCCGACAATGGGAGGGTAGGGCGGGGAGCCCCGGGTTCGGAAGTGCGTTTTTTAGCTTTTTATTGTGTAGTTAGTATTTCAGTCGCGAAAAAAGTGAACCTGTTCAGGCTCGACTTTGATCATACTCTAATCGTTGTGGTACGAAGGTGCAATGTCGCTGGCAGACTCATCAGCCACAATTTCCAGCATACCGTTCGCTCAGTTTACAAGCTACAGGGAATCGGGTACAAAGCCCCCCACGTTTGCCTGTCGTCCAGAGGTTGTCTCCCATGTCCGAGATCAGTGCGTCCGGAACCTTTAAACCCGAGATTTTCCAGCCGGTTAGCCCGCTGGATGCGGGTGTTGCTGCAGTTCCCGAGCGGTTGCTGCAGGCGGGTGAAGAGGCCGATGCAGAGGGTGACGACGAGGTCGATGACTCCGCTGTCGACGACACCAGCCCTGTCGCCATCGCCAAAAAAGCCAAGACCAACTTCAACAAGCTGCAGAAACGCCTGCGGCGGGAAGTGGGTCAGGCCATTGCCGACTTCAACATGATCGAGGAAGGCGACAAGATCATGGTGTGTCTGTCCGGCGGCAAGGATTCCTACACCATGCTGGATATCCTGCGCAGCCTGCAGCGCGATGCGCCGGTGAACTTCGAACTGTTCGCCGTGAACCTGGACCAGAAGCAGCCGGGCTTTCCCGAGCACGTGATTCCCGAGTATCTGAAAAAAGAAGGTGTGCCGTTCCATATCATCGAGGAAGACACCTACAGCGTGGTGAAGAGCATCATCCCGGAGGGCAAGACCACCTGCTCGCTATGTTCCCGTCTGCGTCGCGGCAATCTTTACACGTATGCGGAAGAAATCGGTGCCACCAAGATTGCGCTGGGGCATCATCGCGATGACATCATGGAAACGCTGTTCCTGAACATGTTCTATGGTGGCAAGCTGAAATCCATGCCGCCGAAACTGTTGAGCGACAACGGCAAGCATGTGGTGATCCGTCCGCTGGCATATTGTCGTGAGAAAGACATCATCCGGTTTGCGGAGTACAAGCAGTTTCCGATCATTCCGTGCAATCTGTGCGGGTCGCAGGAAAACCTGCAGCGCAATGCGATCAAGGCCATGCTGCAGGAATGGGACAGGAAATTCCCCGGCAGGCTGGAGACGATTTTTTCCGCCGTGCAGAATGTGGTGCCGTCGCATCTGGCGGATACGGAGCTGTTCGATTTCAAAAACCTGACGCAGATGACGGAACAGGAGCGGGCACAGGCGGGGATGAAGCTGGATCTGGTGAATTTGTTTTAACCATGACGTGGCAGGGATGATGGGTAGCAGAGGAAGCGGGCTATTTAACGAGAACGTCAGCGACCATGGGTGAGCGGGATATGGAAATGCATGCATTTCCCTCGCGAACGTATTCGTGAGTGGCTGGACCCGAAGGGGCCGCTGTCGAGCCTACAGGGATGTACTCGTGGTGATTCTCGTTAAATAGCCCGCTTCCTCTGCGTTCGCGCCAGTTACGCCAATTTCTTGAAGGACCATCCCCTTGCTCAATCTGATTTGGGCCGCATTTTTTCTCATCGCTGTCGTAGCAGGATTTTTGCGCTTTCTGGACGGCGACACCGCCATTTTCCAGCAACTGGTTCAGGCCACCTTTGATTCCGCCAAACTGTCGGTGGACATTGCACTGGGGCTGATCGGTGTGCTGGCACTCTGGTCGGGCCTGTTTCGTATTGCCGAAAAAAGTGGACTGATCCAGAAAGTAGGGCAGTGGCTGAGCCCCGTGTTTGAACGCCTGATGCCGGAAGTGCCGAAAGGACACCCGGCCCAGGGCGCGGTGACCATGAACCTCGCTGCCAACATGCTGGGGCTGGACAACGCCGCCACGCCGCTGGGCCTGAAGGCGATGCAGGAACTGCAAAGCCTGAATCCGTCGCACGATACCGCCAGTAACGCACAGATCCTGTTTCTGGTACTGAATACCGCATCGGTCACGTTATTACCCATCACGATTTTCATGTACCGCGCCCAGCTGGGTGCCGCCGATCCCACTGTCGTATTTCTTCCTATTCTGCTGGCCTCCATTCCCTCCACCCTGGTGGGCCTGATCGTGGTGATGATGATCCAGAAAATTCGTCTGGACGCGGTGCTGCTGGCTTTTTTCAGCGGTTTTCTTCTGGTGGTGGGCAGTGTTGTTTACTGGCTCACCGCGCTGCCATCCGCTGAGCTGTCTCAACACTCGCAAGTGTTGGCCAACGGCGTGTTGCTGACGGTAATCGCCGGTTTCATTGGCATTGGTCTGTACCGCAGGGTGGCGGTGTATGAGGAATTTGTTGTCGGCGCGAAGGAAGGTTTTGAAACGGCGGTGCGGCTGATTCCGTATCTGGTGGCCATGCTGGTGGCGATAGCGGTGTTCCGGGCGTCTGGTGCGCTGGATTTCGTCGGGCGGGCTATGAGCCGGGTGTGCGAAGCAGTGGGCCTGGATACGGCTTTCGTGGATGCGCTGCCCGTGGCGCTGATGAAACCGTTCAGCGGCAGTGGTGCCCGCGCCATGATGCTGGACGTGATGAACAATCACGGCGTGGATTCCTTCGTTGGCAAGGTGGCAGCCGTGATGCAGGGTTCCACCGAGACGACCTTCTATGTGCTGACCGTGTATTTCGGCGTGGTGGGCATTACCCGCATTCGTTATGCGCTCTGGTGCGGACTGTTGTGCGACGTCGTGGGGCTGGCCATGGCGGTGCTGGTAAGCTACTGGTTTTTCGGCTGAAGTCCGCCGTTCAGCGGGCGTACAGGAAGTATTGTTAGCATGACTGAATGGTTGGCCGGACCACCCTGAAATCCAAGCCCGGCACTTTTCAGGAGGTTTTATGCGTTCCCTTTCGTGGTTTGCCTTTCTCGCCTTTGCCAGCGGTACCTTGCTGATCGCGCATCCGGCGATTGCCGGCTCCATGCGCTGCGGTCGCCATATCATCAACGAAGGCGCCAGCCAGTACGAAGTGCATGCCAAGTGCGGCGATCCGGTTTATCAGCAACTGATCGAGGAACCGGTGACGGTCATTTCCACTTCCCAGGCCAGTATCAACAGCCGCTTGGGTGCAAACGGACAGAACCTGCAGCAGGACATCCTGCTGCAGGAAGAGCAGCCCATGTACCGCACCATCGAGCGCTGGACCTACAACTTCGGCTCGGGGCGCCTGCTGCGGGAGGTTGATTTTTTCAACGGCGATGTGATCCGGATCGAAACCGGCAGCCGGGCGCCCTGACGCGAATCGCAACGCTCCGGCCGGATATGAATCTGTCGCTGCGGATACAGAACTTTCACTGCTCACCAGACTGCTGATCGAACAACGCGCCCGTCAATTTGTCGGGATTGCGGATCGAGTATAAACGCCACAACTTTTGCTCCCTGAACGCAAAGATCAGCGCTGCTACAGGCTGACCATTTTCGAATGCCAGCAATCCAGGCTCGCCATTGATCAGGCGGGCAATAACCGTGAGATTGGCACGTGGTTGAATGATGCGTCGCAGAAACCGGGCGACGCGTTCGCTGCCCGCAATGGGCCGCAGCAACGACCTGACCTTGCCGCCACCATCGGAGTAGGCAATCAGGTCTTCATGCAGGCAGTTGAGCAGGCCTGAAAAATCCCCGCTGGTGCAGGTCTGCATGAATTGCAGCAATAACCGTTCTGCATTGGCGTCGGGCCTGGTCATTGCGATGTCGCCGCCGATTTTTTCTTGTGCGCGCTTGAACAGCTGACGGCAATGCGCTTCGGTTTTTCCGAGCGTTGCGGCGATATCACTGAACGGCCAGTCGAAGGCCTGCCGCAGCAGCAGTACTGCCCGTTCCAGCGGATTCAGTTTTTCCAGCAGGTGCAGGAACGCAAGCGTCAGATTGTTTGCGAGTTCAGTCATTGCCTGAGGCCCGTCAACGGTGTCGTGAAAGGATTCCAGCAGCGGTTCCGGAAGCCACACACCCACATAATGTTCGCGGCGATGACGGGCACTGCGCTGCCAGTCGATACATTCGCGCGTTACCACTGTGAGCAGCCAGCCAGCAGGATTGGCGATGGTGTCACTGTCCTGCTGCAACCAGCGCAGACAAACCTCCTGCAGCACATCTTCGGCATCGGCGACTGAACCCAGCATGCGATAGGCAAGTCCAAACAACCGTCCGCGCTCACGCTCGAAGATTGCCGTGTTATTTTCCATTCGTTAACCTTCTACAGAATCAATGACAGTACGCTGAATATCCTGATGGATGGCAGGCACCGGGGGCCAGCGATACATCCGCAGGCCTGTCGCCAATTCCCAGCGCGGAATATTGAAGGTCATGCGACACACGCGCTCCTTGATCCACGCACCTGTCGCGCCGGTGAATACCCGGCTTCTGGCTTTGTCGTCCCACTGTGTGGTTTGCACCACGCCCGCCTTCCTGCCCAGGCTGACACACCGTATCAAAAAACCAAACGAAAACGGCGTTGGTTCATTTCCTTTTATCACGGAAGCCACATTTTCCCCCGCCTGTGCGCCCATTGGCAGGGCGACAGCGCAACCCATGCGTAACGGCCCGGGGCCTTGCCACGGAAATGCAGCGCTGTCCCCGGCAATCCAGATCCGGTCATCGCCGGCCGGTTGCAATGTGTCGGTGACCTTGCCCCGTCCGTTATCATCCAGCTGATCGGTCATGCTGGCCACCAGCGGTGATGCCCTGAATCCGGGTGCACAGAGACACAGATCAAAGGGTAGTGCGCCATGTGAGGTGTGGCAGACCCCTTGTTGAACTTCAAGCGCCCTGTGATCGTCAAGCAGTGTAATGCGTGCCTGTTGCAGATGGGCGCGAAAATACTGCTCCGCCCTGGGCGCAAAATTTTTGAAAGGGTTGTGCGGAGAGAGCAATGTGATGTGCAGGCCGGGATGTCGATTCGCCAGTTCGGTTGCGGTTTCCAGCTGGGTCAGCCCGCCACCGACCAGCAACAGACGTCCTCCGGTGTGTGCGATTTGCTGAATCGACAGTGCCAGTGTCTGGCATTGGTCCTGTGAGTTCAGGCTGTGGGAATGTTCGGACGCGCCAGGAATCCTGCTTCTGTCAATGCAGCTGCCCGTTGTCACCACCAGAAAATCGTAATCAATGGGCCCGGCGGTTGTGAGCAGACGGCGCTTTCCCGGCTCAAGGGCAGTGACGGCCCTGTGTGCAAAACTGACGCCTGCAGGCCGCAGCCAGTGCGCCAGCGTACCGCGCGGGACAGATGC
>JBMOPR010000346.1:0-2426 GCA_049323075.1 Pseudomonadota bacterium | reverse complement strand
CTGGTTGTGCGAACTGCTGGTGCTGTCGGTGGCGCTGGGTTACCGCATCCAGGAAAACCGCCGGGAGCGCACGGCGCTGAGCCAGCAGGTGCAGGCCGTGCTGCATGAAAGCAACAGCAAGACAGAGTTCATGGCCAAGGTGAGCCACGAAATCCGCACGCCCATGAACGGCATCATGGGGCTGGTGGAATTGCTGCTGGGCACCACGCTGGGGCCGGATCAGCGCCGCTATCTGAACGCGATCCGTCACGCCGGCCACGGGTTGCAGGAAGTGATCAACGATGTGCTGGATTTTTCCCGCATCGAGGCCGGCAAGATGAATCTGGTGCGGCACCCGTTCGAACTGCAGCAGATGTTGCAGGACGTCTGCGCGATTTATGAATTCGAGGCGCGGCGCAAGCGCATCGAACTGGGCTGCTTCATCGCCGAGGGCACGCCGTTGCAGTTGATCGGCGATGCCTCCCGTATCCGCCAGGTGCTGCTGAATGTTCTGTCGAATGCGCTCAAATACACAGAGCAGGGCTTCGTGCACATCAACGTGCAGCTGACCGATGCGATCCTGTCCGACCAGTTGATGGTGCGGTTCGAGGTGGAGGATTCCGGCATCGGCATTTCCCCCCGCGATCAGCGCAAGCTGTTCCAGAGCTTTTCCCAGATCCAGCATGAGCACCGGCAGGACACACCGGGCAGTGGCCTGGGCTTGCTGATCAGCCAGCAGATCGTGGAGCTGATGGGGGGCGAGATGGGTGTGAAGAGCGAGCTGGGGCGCGGTTCCTGTTTCTGGTTCAATCTGCCGTTGACCCTGCCGGACAATGTACAGGTGGCGGAGGCGGCCATCGCGCTGGATCTGTTCGACGGCGTGACATCCGCCGCCATGGATTCCGAGCATACACCCGCACCGGTGGTGCCGATCCGCGCCACCAGTGGCCCTTGTGTGCTGGTGGTGGAGGACAATGAAATCAATCAGAACGTGATGACCGGCTTCCTGCAGAAACTGGGTATCAAGCCCGATCTGGCGGACAATGGCCGCACCGCCGTGGAAATGGTACAGCGGGGCCACACTTACGATCTGATCCTGATGGACTGTGAGATGCCAGTGATGGATGGCTACGAGGCGGCCTCCCGTATCCTGAAGTGGCAGCGTGCGAACGGCCTGACCCCGACGCCGATCGTGGCGCTGTCGGCTCACGCACTGGACAAGCACCGCGACATGGCTTTCGAGGCCGGAATGGTGGATTACCTGTCGAAGCCGATCGGTTTCCGCCAGCTGGTAGACAAAATCGGCCGATATATTGATTTGCCGGCGGATGCTGCCATGCTTTTCTGAGTGCGCACCGAAAGGATGCGGACAAAAGTTGTTTAGTCAATTCAAAGTCAGTATGCTTGGCCAGATATTACATTTTCAGCTGACTGATTTACTTGTGCTAATTGGCTGTTATTTCGGGTACTGCAGAGTGTCTTTATGCATCAACGGTTGGTTCCGGCAACGCTGATTCCAGGCATTCTTGATCTGGCGATTAAAAATCGCATCAATGTCGAAAAGATTTTCGCCACGGCGAAGGTGGATCTTGCTGTTATCGGCCATTCCGGTACCTTCCTCACCCTCGAACAAATCCTGCGTCTGTTCAATGCCGCCTATGCGGCCATGAACGATCCTGCCTTTGGCATCCGCTTGGGCGAATCGGTGCAGTACCACAGCCTGGATCTGGTGGGACAACTGGTGGCCACCAGCCGCAATCTGGAAGAAGCGCTGGACGAGCTGTTCCAGTTCAAGGATCTGGTGGCGCCGTTCACGCTGTTCTCGCTGGATCTCAAGGGCAAGAATGCCATCCTCGGTTTTTCCATCGACACTTCCCTGATCAAGAAAAACCTGCCGGTGCACCAGGATCTGGTGTCGACCACGGTGGTGACCATCGCCAATGCCATCGCCGATGGCGGGTTGCGGCTGCGTGAAGTTCGCTTTATGCACGCGAAGCCGGATTATGCGCAGGAATATGATCGTGTGTTCAAGGCGCCGGTGGTGTTTGGTTGCCCGCGCAATGAAATCGTGTTTGACCGTGATCAGCTGAAGGAACCCCTGCTGACGTCGTACCCCGAGTATCACAATCGCATGCAGATGCTGGCGCGGGAAAAATTGCGCTCCATCGAGCTGGGCCAGTCGCTGCAGGCCAAGGTGGAAAGTTTCATCAGCAAGAATCTGGGCGTGCATCCCACCCAGCTGGAAGACGTGGCCGCCCATTTCAACATGACGCCGCGCACACTGCAGCGCAAGCTGAAGCTGGAAGATACGTCGTTCGTGGTGGTGCGGGACCGTTGCCGTCACGCCCGCGCATTGCGGGATCTGGGTGATCCGGCGGTGGATATTGAACGGCTGGCGGAGGTGCTGGGTTTCTCCGATACCTCGAATTTCTACCATGCCTTCAAGC
>JBMOPR010000345.1:0-2426 GCA_049323075.1 Pseudomonadota bacterium | reverse complement strand
TGTATCTGGACCTGGATAATCTGAAAAAAATCAACGACCAGATGGGGCACCGCATCGGCGACAAGGCCATCGCCGCACTGGCCACGGCCATTCGCAAGGTGATCCGTGAAAGCGACGTGGCGGGCCGCATTGGTGGCGACGAATTCGTGATCGTGATGCTGGCCGAAGACGAGGAAGCATTGGCCAAACTCACCTACCGCATCCGCCAGGAACTGAAGCACCAGGCGGTGGGTGAACTGCAGTCGATTGAACTGAGTGTGAGCATCGGCAGCCGCCTGTTCCGTCATCCGCACCTGAGCAGTATCGATAAAATGGTGTCGGAAGTGGATCAGCGCATGTACGAGGACAAGCTTGCCAATCACCGTGGGTTGGGCAGGAAAGCATAATCGGCCGAGCGCCGGCGCTTGCACCCGACCGATCTGTGCTGTCACTGCAACCTGGCGGCCGTTCCGAATCCGGCTTTGACGGTTGACGAACCTGAGACGCGCACTTCAGATGAACGGTGCCGGCTTCACCGCGGTGCCCCCATCCAGCGCAATCACGTTGCCGGTAATGTACGATCCCGCCGGCGACGTCAGAAATACAATCAACCCTTCCATGTCGCGCGGCTCGCCCAGGCGTTTCAGCGGCACCTGATCGGCCTGCATTTTCGCCACGGCTTCATCCTTCATGATGAAGGCGGTCATCTTGCTCGGAAACACGCCCGGGGCGATCGCATTGACGGTGATGTGACGCGCGGCCAGTTCGTTGGCCAGAATTTTGGTGAGGTGATTGAGGGCCGCCTTGCTGGGGCCATAGGCGTACGCCTGCATGCTGCTGTAGGTCTGGCCGGCGACGGAGGTGATGTTGATGACGCGGGCGGGATCATCGGCAGTGCCGGCAGCGCTCAGCAGCGGTGTCAGTTTCTGCGTCATCACGAAAGCGGATTTCACATTCAGGTTCTGGATCTTGTCCCAGGCTTCACCGGGATAGGTGTCGAAGCTGGCGCCCCAGGTGACGCCGGCGTTGTTCACCAGAATATTCAGCTTGTCTTCACGCTGTTGCAATTCGTTCACCAGCGCGGCGCAACCGGCTTCGGTGGAGACGTCGGCCGGAATGCCGATGCAGGTGCCGAACGCCGACAGTTCGCGCGCGGTTTTCTCGCAGGCATCGGCCTTGCGCGACGCCACATAGACTTTCGCGCCGTGCTTCACCAGTCCCTGCGCAATCATGTAGCCGATGCCACTGGTACCACCGGTGACCAGCGCGATTCTGCCGCGGATGGAAAAAAGCTCGCTCATGAAATTCCCCTCTGTTTTTTATTCTGTAAAACGACAGAGGGGATTGTAGAGACTTTCAAGTGGCTTGACACTTGGGCAACAATGACAAAATTGTGGGGGTTTTGGTCACCCGGGCCGACACATCCTGTGGTTCGGTGCCTCAGGTGGGCTTGTAAAACAGCCGCCCCAGCCGGTTGAACACCGCCGGCGACAGCGACCAGCCAATCATCGGCAGGAACACGCGGTCCGGCAGCATCTTGCGCGCCGACAGCAGGGCTTTCGCATCGACGCCCACTGCATAGCGCAGGGTCGCACTGCCATCGGTGGCGGCGCGGTAAAGGGTGGCGGCCACATCTTCGCTGGTGCTGCCGCCAGGGCCGGTCTTGTCGATCACCGGAAACTGCGCGTTGGCAAATTCATTGTAGGCCGCCACGCCGGTAGCATTCTGGCGATCGCCGGAACGACCGAAAAACGCGGTGTTGACCGCACCCGGCTCCACGATCTTCACACGGATTTTGAACGGCGCCAGTTCATAGGTCAGGCATTCGGAAAAACCCTGCACCGCCCACTTGCTGGCGTTGTACACGCTCATCAGCGGAATCGGCAGACGGCCCGCCATGCTGGCCACGTTGATCAGCAGGCCGGCGTTGCGTCCGCGAAAATGCGGCAGCACCGCGCGCGCAACGCGCATCAGGCCGAACACGTTGGTATCGAACTGGCGCTGGATCTGCTCCTCGCTGGCATTTTCAAACGCGCCCATCAAGGCATAACCGGCGTTGTTGATCAGCACATCGATCTGGCCGAAATGGGTCAGTGCCTGCTGCAGCGCGTTATCGACGCTGGCCTGATCCTGCACATCCAGCGCCACTAGCAGCACATTGTTCAGACGGTTGAGTTCGGTTTCCTGTTCCGGTGTGCGCATGGTGGCCACCACGTTCCAGCCGGCGCGCTGGAAGTGCAGTGCCGTGGCGCGGCCAATGCCCGAGGAACATCCAGTGATCAAAACGGTTTGACGCGGTTTCAGGGTGCTCATGGCTTCTAGGTACTCCCGGGATATTAATCAGCAAAAGTAGTCAGCAAAATAATTCAGGCAAATGGAAAGACGCACGTGATTACAGCCGCTCCAGCGTCACCGGCAATTGATCGGACGGCGAGGGCAGCGACGTC
>JBMOPR010000344.1:0-2427 GCA_049323075.1 Pseudomonadota bacterium | reverse complement strand
AAGTGGCATCGCCCAGTGCGGTGCCGCTGTGGTCGAAACTCCAGGCGCCGGCGCCGTTCGCCGTCGTCGTGCCGATGGACACCGCATTGATAAACAGCTGTACGTTGAAGAAGGCACCGGTGGTGCCACTGAACACCAGCCGGTTGTCGGACGTGATGCCGTCGCCGCTGGTACCGGAATCCGTCGCAAACGCGGAAATGGCAGGTGCAGCCGGTACTGCGGGCTGCGACAGGCCCTGCTGCACGAACAGCGACACCTCATCCAGATCGTAACGGTTGTAGGTGATGGTATTCACCACCGCCGTGCCATTGGCCACCCAGGTTTCACCGGCGTCGGTCACCACCCAGTCGCTGCTGCCGCCCTGAACGTACAGCGTGCGCACTTCATCCGACAGCGCCAGCAAAGCCAGCTTGTCCAGCGTCAGGGAATTGCCGCGATTGCCCAGGTTGATGATCTCGATGCCCTGGATTTTTTCGTAATTCAGCGTGCGCAGATCCAGCGCCCGCGCACTGCCAGTAATTTCCAGCGTGTCATCGCCACGGCCACCGTCGATGCGGACGAAATTCAGATCCGCCACCTGGATCAGATCGTCACCGGCACCAGCAGACACGGCGTCTGCACCACCGCCACCGACGATGGTGTCATTGCCCGAAGTGCCGACGATATTGTTGGCGCTGGCATTACCGGTAAGACTGCCAAACACGATGCCACTGAAATCATTGCCCCAGATAACATTCACTTCGCCGGCAAAGCTGCCCGCGTTGTCTCCGGCCACCGACGAAATCATCAGATCCTGGTAACCGTCGCCGTTGATATCGCCCGCCGTTGCGGAGCCACCAAAATCATCGGACGCCGCATCGCCGATGATCTTGAAACCGTCGCTGGATGTCAGCGTGGACAGATCGATGCTGGCCCGCGCCGTGCCGGTTCTGCCGAAAATGATCCAGGCTGCGCCGGCGCTGGCACCGCCTTCATCGTCGTGAATTGTGGACAGCAACAGATCTTCAATACCGTCACCGTTCACATCGCCAGCGCCACGCACGGAATGCGAGGTGCGATCCGTGCTGTTCTCGCCGTGAATGATAAAGCCTGCACCGGCGGGAATCGATTCCAGCGCGATATCGCTGTAAGGACTGCTGCTGTTGCCGTACAGCACAATCGCGGCGCCGTTATTGGTGCGGCTGCTGGTGTCGGCTTCAGGTACGCCGATGATCAGGTCGGTGAGGCCGTCACCGTTGAGATCGACGCTGGCGACAGAGCCGCCCAGTTGCGCATTGGCGTCAGCACTGCTGATGGTAAAGCCGTTGCTGCCGTTCAGCGTGGCAAGATCAATATCACTGAACGCCGGACCCGCACTGCCGAATACCACATAAGCCTCGCCGCTGTCGGTGGCACCGCCGTCAGCCTGGGATGCACCGATCAGCACATCGTTGCGACCATCGCCGTTGAAGTCGCCAATATACTGGACGCTGTGACCCACTTCATTGTCAGCCCCGGCGCTGGTATAGAAACTGAAACCGCTGGTGAAAGTATCCAGGCGCAGATTGGCCCGGGTCGCGCCGGTCTGGCCGAACACCAGGTACGCCATGCCGCTGCTGGCGCCATTCACGTCACTGCGGTCGTGGCCAATCAGCAGGTCGTCGATGCCATCGCCATTGAAATCGCCACGCGCATCCAGGTACTGCGCGTTACGCGGATCGGTTGACAGGAAATATCCCAGATAGCCCGCCGATTCATAACCGGCGATCACGAAACCATTGGCGTTGGTGAATCCGTCGGTGGTGTTGAACCCGGCGATATTGATGTTGGCTGGCGTGGCCGATCCCCACACCACATAGGCGGTGCCGGAATTGGAAACGGCCGCGTCGGCCTGGGATGACACGATCACCAGATCGTCGTAACCATCGCCGTTGAGATCGCCGCTGATATCCACCACCGAACCCAGACGATCGGCACCGGCGGCACCGGTGACGGCAATGCCATCGGCCGCAGTGAACGCAGACATCGCCAGATCACTGCGGGTGGCGCCGGCCTGGCCGAACACCAGATAGGCGTAACCACCGCTGGTGTTGACCAGATTGCTGTCGGGCACGCCGATGGCCAGATCTTCAAAACCGTCGCCGTTGAAATCACCGCCGCTGCTGACACTGTGACCGAAATAAACGGTGGAGGCTTCTGAGCCTTCAATAATGAAACCGTCAGCGGGTGTCAGATTGGTGATGTCCAGCGACGCCGCCGCGATCACAATATTCTTGTTGTTGCCCAGTGAACCCGCCGCACCCGGATTTGGCAGCACCAGACTCGCGTTCGCGCTGCTGGCGCTGCGGATGGTGCCGCCATTCAACACCAGCGCCGCACTGGACACGTAATCCAGATCCGTCGTGCTGTCGCCGGTGGCCACCAGGAAATCGAACTGCAGCGTATTGC
>JBMOPR010000343.1:0-2436 GCA_049323075.1 Pseudomonadota bacterium | reverse complement strand
GTGGTGGCGGTGTCCAGCAGGTTCATCTCGTGCTTGAGGATTTTCAGCCCGAATTCACCGTAACGCCGCAGCACACCCTTTCTCAGATAGCAGGATTCGCAGTGCTCCGCCGTGCGGCGCTGGGGAATATTCAGCACGGCGTTGGCCAGGGTGTCGATGCCGAGACCTTTCAACGCGCTGGTGAGAAAAATCTGGTCCCGCGCTGCATTCTGGTAATCGTCCTGGGCGTGCAGGTCCACCAGCCGCGCCTGCTTCAGCGACGAACGCAGCATGTGGTAACTGGTGCGGGCCAGCCGTTCCTCGTCACATTTGTTGACGATGAAGCTGTCCGGGATTTCCATGATGCCGCTTTTCATGAACTGGATCTGGTCACCCGCCAGCGGCTGCATCACCAGGAATGTGTGATCGGTAAGAAACTGAATATCGATTTCGTTCTGGCCGATGCCCACGGTTTCGATGATGATCAGATCGAACAGATGCCGCAGCAGGCGCGTCGCCTGAAACGTGGCTTCACTCACGCCGCCCAGTTCCAGGTTCGATGCCTGCGAGCGGAAAAACAGGCGTTCTTCCTTCTTGCCATAGTGCATGCGGGTGCGGTCGCCCAGAATCGAGCCGCCGGAAATCTGGCTGGAGGGGTCCACCGCCAGCACGGCGATGGCGATTTTATCATTCAGTGTTAACAGCTTGCGGCACAGTTCCGCAATCAGCGAGGATTTGCCCGCACCCGGGGTGCCGGTAAAACCGATCACGCGGGCGTTGCGGGGAAAATCCTGCGGATGCTGCTGGATGTGGCGCGCGATATCGTGGCGGATCTGCGCCGCATCGGGATTCCTGTTTTCAAACAGGCTGATGAGCTTGGCCAGCGGCCACTTTTTCAGGGTGCTGGCCTGTTGCAGTTGTTGCAGCAGCTCGGGTGCAAGCGGCTGGTCCACTAACGGCGGGAGCTGTGTTGGCGCTGCTGTTTTAGTCATGCAAGGTGGCGCCCGGTCAGCCGCGCGCCTTGTGTTCCAGCACGATGTCCATGATCTTGTTCATGATGTCCATCAGATCATAGTCTTTCGGCGTGAACACGGCCCGGATGCCCAGCGCCGTCAGAGCGGGAATGTCATTCTGCGGAATGATGCCGCCGAGCACCACCGGAATTGCATCGCGGGCACCTTCCTGCTCCAGTTCGTTCATCAGCTGTGCGATGATTTCATTGTGCGAGCCGGACAGCAGGGAAATACCAATCACATCCACGTTTTCTTCAATGGCCGACTGTACGATATCCACCGCGCTCAGGCGGATGCCGAAATAGATCACGTCGAAACCGGCATGGCGCGCGGCCACGGAAATCATCTCGGCGCCATTGGAGTGGCCATCCAGACCCGGCTTGCCGACGACGATACGCGGGCGGTGACCGTGCTGGTCCATGAACTGCTGCACCTTGGCGCGCACCTGCTGCAATTTTTCGTTTTCCAGCGACAGCGTTTGTCCTTCCACGCCCGTGGGCGGGCGATATTCACCGAACACTTCGCGCAATGTGCCGGCCCATTCGCCGGTGGAAACCCGGGCATGGGCGCAGGCGATGGACGCTTCCATCAGATTGCGGCCGGCTTTGGCGTCTTCACGCAGCTTGTCCAGGCAGGCTTTTACCTTGGCGGCATCGCGTTTGCGAAGGGTTTCTTCCAGCGCGTGCACGGTTTCGTTGGCGGATTCCGGGTCGACCTTGAACACGCCGCCATCGTTACCGCCCACCAGCGGCGACGCAAGGCCGTCCATCCAGCGGTTTTTGCCCACGACCACCTGTTCGCCTGTGTTGATTTTGGCCATGCGCTCGGCCTGCGAAATCACCAGCTGGGATTTCATGTAGCCGGTCTTGATAGCTTCCACGCCGCCGCCAGCATCGAGAATTTTCTGGATTTCGGCGCGGGCCTGCGCTTTCAACTCTTCCACTTTTGATTGCACCACCGGCGAGCCGGCGAACAGATCCGGGTATTCCAGCAGATCCGTTTCGTAAGCCAGAATCTGTTGCAAACGCAGCGACCATTGCTGATCCCACGGCCGTGGCAGCGACAGCGCTTCATTCCACGCCGGCAATTGCAGCGCACGGCAGCGGGCGTCGCGGCTCAGCGTCACACCCAGCGCTTCAATCAGAATCCGCCAGGCATTGTTTTCCGGCTGCTCTTCGGTGAGGCCGAGGGAATTCACCTGTACGCCATACCGGAACAGGCGGTATTTTGGATTTTTAACGCCATAACGCTGCTGGCAGATTTCATCCCACAGCTCGGTGAATGCGCGCATCTTGCACATTTCCTCGATGAATCGCATGCCGGCATTGACGAAGAACGACACCCGGCCCACGCACTGCTCGAATTCCGCTTCGTTGAAACACTTGCGCTCGCGAATCGCATCCAGCACGGTGATGGCAGTGACCAGCGAATACGCCAGTTCCTG
>JBMOPR010000342.1:0-2437 GCA_049323075.1 Pseudomonadota bacterium | reverse complement strand
CGAAGTGCTGATCCCGGCGCGGCACCCACTGGCGCAGCAGGAAAAAATCACCCGCAAGCAGCTGGAAAAGGAACGCATCCTGCTGCTGGGGGAAGGCCACTGTTTCCGCGAACAGGTATTGAATGCCTGCCCTGGCGTCGCCCGCTCGGTGGACGATCACAGCCTGCCGCAGGGCACCTCGCTGGAAACGTTGCGCCACATGGTGGCGTCCGGGCTCGGCCTTACCATCGTGCCCAGTTCCTCCAACGACCAGCACATCTACGACGAGGACACGCTGGTGGAACGGCCGTTCGCGGGGAAAATTCCCTACCGCCGCGTTTCCATCGTCTGGCGCCAGCGTTTTTCGCGGCCGAAAGCCATTGAAGCACTGGTGGAAGCCATCACCAGCTGTTCGCTGTTAGGCGCAGCCAATCTCTGATGAGAGCGGATTTTTTTGCTGCCACACCGGTGACGCAACTGCGCGGCATCGGCGCGGCACAGGCGGAAAAACTGGCGCGGCTGAATATCTTCACGTTGCAGGACGTGCTGTTTCATCTGCCCTTCCGCTATCAGGACCGCACCCGCATCACGCCGATCGGCGCCACCCGCGACGGCAGCGAAGCATTGATTCAGGGCCGCGTGCTGCTGGCCGATGTGGTAATCCGCAAGCGGCGCAGCCTGCTGTGCCGCATTGAAGACGGCACCGGCCAGATCACGCTGCGCTTCTTTCATTTTTCCGGCGCACAGCAAAAACAGTTTCAGCCCGGCGCCATCGTGCGCTGTTACGGCGAAGTGCGCATCACCGCTCTGGGCCGCGAAATCGCGCATCCGGAATACCGCGTACTGGAAACACCGGACGCGCCGATCGAAGCCGCGCTCACGCCGCTGTACCCCGCCACCGAAGGCATCCAGCAGACCAGCCTGCGCCGCCTCAGCGATCAGGTGCTGGCGATTCTGGGCAAGGCGCAGCAGGTGGCGGAACTGCTGCCGGTGGATGCCATGCACAAGGCGCAGTGGCCATCGCTCACCGAAGCATTGCATTTCGTGCACCGCCCGCCGCCGGACGCGCCGGTGCAGGCCCTGCTCGACGGCACTCACAAGGCCCAGCAACGCCTCGCGCTGGAGGAACTCACCGCACACCACCTCAGCCTGCTGAAACTGCGCGACCGCGTAAAAATGCAGACCGCCGTGCCGCTGCCAATGCAATCCCTGCTGGAACAGCAACTGCTGCAGTCACTGCCATTCGCGCCCACCAACGCGCAGCAGAAAGTGCACCGTGAACTGTGCAGCGATCTGGCCCAGCCCCATCCCATGCTGCGCTTGGTGCAGGGTGATGTGGGTGCCGGCAAAACCCTGGTGGCCGCGCGCGCCGCCCTGCTTGCCATCGACGCCGGTTATCAGGTGGCACTGATGGCGCCCACCGAAATTCTCGCCGAACAGCACTACCACGCCTTTCTCGACTGGTTCGAACCGCTGGGCCTGCGGGTGGCCTGGCTGGCGGGAAAACTCAAAGGCAAAAAGCGCAACGAACAGCTGGCGCTGATCGAAACCGGCACCGCTCACATGGTGGTCGGCACCCACGCACTGTTTCAGGAAGAAGTGCAGTACCGCCATCTGGCGCTGGTGATCATCGACGAACAGCACCGTTTCGGCGTGCACCAGCGCCTGGCGCTGAAACAGAAAGGCGAACGCAGCGGCATCGCGCCACATCAGCTGATCATGACCGCCACCCCGATTCCGCGCACGCTGGCCATGAGTGCTTACGCCGATCTGGATACCTCCGTCATCGACGAACTGCCGCCGGGCCGCACGCCGGTGAAAACCGTCGTCATTGAAAACCAGCGTCGCCATGAAGTGGTGGCCCGCGTGCGCAACGCCTGCCGTGAGGGGCGCCAGGTGTACTGGGTGTGCACGCTGATCGAAGGCTCGGAACAACTGGAAGCGCAGGCCGCCGAAGACACCGCCGCACAACTGCGACAGGTGCTGCCGGACGTGGCGATCGGTCTGGTGCACGGCCGCCTGAAGCCGGCGGAAAAAGCCGAGGTGATGGACCAGTTCAAACAGGCGCACCTGCAGGTACTGGTGGCCACCACCGTGATCGAAGTGGGCGTCAACGTGCCCAACGCCAGCGTCATGATCATCGAGAATCCCGAACGGCTGGGGCTGGCACAATTGCACCAGCTGCGGGGCCGGGTCGGGCGCGGCGCCACCGAGAGTTTCTGCGTGCTGATGTACCAGAAACCCCTGTCGAAACTGGGCCGCGAACGGCTCGATATCCTGCGCCAGACCAACGACGGTTTCCTGATTGCAGAAAAAGACCTGCAGCTGCGCGGCCCCGGCGAAGTGCTGGGCACCCGCCAGACCGGCGAGATGAATTTCCGCATCGCCAACCTGCTGCGGGACGAGGCCCTGCTGGACGATGCCAAGCGGCTGGCGGACTGGCTGCGCCGCCGTCATC
>JBMOPR010000341.1:0-2441 GCA_049323075.1 Pseudomonadota bacterium | reverse complement strand
TACAAGATCGTACTGGCACGCTGGGCGCGGCAGAAGGATCTGTGTGTAGGCATGCCGGTGGCGGGCCGTACCCGGCCGGAAGTGGAAGGGCTGATCGGCTTTTTCGTCAACACGCTGGTGATCCGTACGCGGCAGGACGGCAAGCCTTCCTTCGGCCAGTTCGTGGCCCAGGTGAAGGAGCAGGTGCTGGGTGCGCAGAGTCACCAGGACGTGCCGTTCGAAGCCATCGTTGACGATCTCAATATTCCGCGCAACCTGAGTTTCGCGCCGGTGTATCAGGTGGCGCTGTCGCTCACTGCGGCAGAAGGTTCGTCACAGAAATCCGTGCTGGGCGGTCTGGAAATCGAGCCGATGCCGGTGGAACTGGTGGCGGCCCGTCTTGATCTTACCTTGATGCTGGCAGATTACGGCGATCATCTCGGTGGCATGCTGGAATTCAATACCGATCTGTTCGATCACGCTACTGTTGGCACGTTCATCGAACATTTCCGTCGCGTGCTGGATGGCGCCACCCGCGACGTCGATCAGTGCATCGACAGTCTGCAGCTGGTGAACGACGCGGAGTTGCGCCGTCTGCTGGCGCTGGACGATGGCGCCGAAGCCGTACTTCCGCTGGCACCGATGCAGCGGGATTTCTGCCTGGACAGCGTGCGCGAACCCGATACCCAGCGCAACAGCATTGGCGCCTGGCTGGCGCTGCCGTTTGCGGTGGACGCGGAGCAATGGCGTCAGGCATTGCAGGCCGTTGTCGCCGCCAATCCGTTTCTGCGGGCGCGGTTTGTGGAAAGCAGTCGCACCTGGCTGGAACCCTTCTATCAGGTGATTGCGCGCAATGCGCCGGCACAACTGGAGTTGCTGGACTGGCGCGACCGCGCCTTGCCGGAAGCAGAATTGCAGCAGGCGCTGGAATCTCTGGCGTTGCCGGCCTGGGCCGTGCTGGGCGGGCCGTTGACGCGGCATTATCTGGTGCGCGTGAGTGATCAGAAACATATTGCAGTGGTGGCATCCCATCACGCGGTGTTTGACGGCGTCAGCAAGCGCCAGTATTTCCATCAATTGCTGGATGCCTATGCCGGCAAACCTCTGGAAGCAATGCCGGTTTCGCTGCTGCAACAGTGGATACAGCAGCGTTCGGATTCCACTGACAGCCGCGCCGTTATCGATTACTGGCGCGATGCGTTGAGCCAGTCAGAACCGCTGGGCAATCGCGCGGCGCAGCCCGGTGCCGCCGTGGTGGATCGCTGGGAGTTGGCAGCAGACGAACATGGGTTTCTGCAGAGCTGGTGTCGCAATCGTGGCGTCAGCGTCACCAATTATTTGCGTACCCTGTATGCGCTTGCAATCCGGCAGACCGATTACCGCGATGAACGCATTGTACTGATCGATGCGATGGCAGGGCGGGACAGTGCAACAGGAGATGGCGATCTTGAGAATGCCGTCGGCTGTTTTTTCCAGTTTCTGCCCAGCGTGCAGCAGACCGGCATCGGCATCGATTCCATCGGTGACCTGCTGCAGGCCAACCGCCAGTGGCGCAAGCGGATGGGCGATGCCTGCTTCCTGTCGATGCTGGAGCGGCGCCAGTTTCTGAATCCCAATGCGCTGGAATTCCAGTTCAACTATCGTCTGCCTGCCGTCACCGACGCCTTCGAATACCAGGGTGCGACTCTGTACATCGAGCCGGTGCAGCCGGACAACGCTGGCACTGTCAAGCTGCTCGTTACGCCGCGCAATGAATCCCTGCACTTGCGACTGAGCTTCCGCGCCAACGATTTCGCCGGCTTCGATCTGCTCAAGCGCATGCGTCAGGTGCATGGCCAGATCATGGCGGGCCAGGAAAATCTGGCACAGCTGGACTGGCTGTTTGCCGCTGAAAAACAGCTGCAGCTGCAGCAGTGGCAGGGCGCGCCGGTTGCAGACTATTCCGGCGAAACCTTGCTGGATCTGCTGGCGCGGCAGGTGGATGCATCGCCGGATGCTGTCGCTGTCATTTGCGGTGGTCAGGAACAAAATTATCGTGCGCTGGATGCCGCCAGCAACCGGGTGGCGCACTGGTTGAACCGGCAGGGCATTGGCCGTGGCCAGCGCGTAGCGGTTTGTCTGGGGCGTGGGCTGTGGCTGCCTTCCCTGTACCTGGGTGTGGTGAAATCCGGCGCTGCCTATGTGCCGATGGATGCGGCTTATCCCGCCGACCGTATTGCCTACATTGTGGAAGACAGTCAGGCACCGGTGCTGGTCACCGAAAACTGCGTGCTGAAGCGGCTGCAGGAAGCGGGTGTTGTGCTGCCCACCCGCACACAGATTCTGCTGGCGGATGATATCGATACGCTGCTGCAGGATTGCCCCGATCAGCCGCTGCCAAAACTGCCGCAGCCCGACGACATTCTGTATTACGTCTACACCTCCGGCTCCACCGGCCGGCCCAAAGGCGCGGGCGTTTATCA
>JBMOPR010000340.1:1084-2447 GCA_049323075.1 Pseudomonadota bacterium | reverse complement strand
GATCACCCGGGCATATTCCTGCCAGCGTTCGCGCAACGCCTCCGAACGGGTCACGGTGGAAAAATATTGCGCCAGCCGCCGTCGCACGCCGACATCTTCCTGCAGCGCCTGCTCCAGGAATTTGGCGCTGGCCTCCTGCTCCTTGATTTCGATTTCCCGCGTCTGGATCTGCCAGCTGATAACGGTGGACACAATTCCCAGCACCACAGTGCCCAGGAAAAATTGCCAGAATGTCATCCATACCTTGAAGCGTTCGTCTGTCATCGCAACCCCGGCGGTCAGGAAAGGGAGAAGGAAACTACGCCGGATTCTAGCTCTTTTTGCAAATGCAAAGACAGTGCCGGCGCTGCCGTCGTAACACGGCAGGCCGGCACAGAGGGAAGGTCAACTGCCAGTGATGCTCAGTTCACAGGCGTTTCTACGTCAAAACTCACGCTGATGGGCGTAATGCCGTTGCGCAACACACCCTGCAGGTCACCCTTGATCCGGACCTGACCACGGGACGTGATGTTAAGCGTACCGCTGGAGATCTCGTTGAACCCGGTCAGGGTTGTCTTGATCCAGTGCGTGCCCGAGAAAATCACCATGGCCCGTTCGTTGCCAAAGGGTTCAATGTTGAATACGCCTTTCTCAAAGCCACCCTTCATGTTGATGGTGATCAGCAGCGGAGCCCCCATCACCTGGGTGCTCAGTACCATCACTTCACCTTCATCGGTCTCCGAGAACTGCACACAGACCAGATTGGTGGCAGTCACATCCGGCAGCAGCGGCGATTTCAGCGTGAAACTGCCCATGTTGAACTGCGGATTGACATCCATTTTCTGGAACGTGCGCACCTGGTTGTTGTAGGACCAGCGCAGGCTGTCGTTGTTCAGCACCTGCAACGGCGCCAGATCGTAGTTGAAGCCCGTGAAATTGCTGCCGCCCAGCACCAGGTTGTCCACCTCGAAGGCACGGCTGCAATCGGTCAGGGTCACATTATTGCCGGTACCCTGGATCAGTACGGTGGAATAGAAGGTTTCACCCTGAAAATCCTCCATCATCCGCCACAGGCCCTGCTTGTTGGTACTGCCGGTTGCAACGCGGGGTTCGTCCTTGGGCGCAGTTGCGCCACCGCATCCTGACAACAGCAGCGACGCCGAGATCATCAGCACGGACGCCCACGCGCGATTAACTTTCGTTTGTGCAAACATAGTCATCAAACCTTGTTTTTGTTGTTGTGGGGCTGCCATCAGAAATCATTCTGCAGAATGTGTTCGATGTTGCGCTCAGCCAGTGCCGAAATGGTCAGCGACGGATTCACCGCGCCCGTACTGCCGTTCACCATGGCGCCGTCCATCACATACAGCTTGTTGTAGCCCTT
>JBMOPR010000340.1:0-1074 GCA_049323075.1 Pseudomonadota bacterium | reverse complement strand
GCGTCCGCCGCCTGACCCAGGATCGCGCCACCCAGCGGGTGTGCGGTGAAGGAGTCGTTCACGTCGGGCACGATTCCCACCAGGCCCGGCAACGTCAGGCTGGCGTCGCAGATCCTGTTGTTCATGGCGCGGGTGGCCGCCACCACGTCGGCGTTGCCATTGCGCGGCCACAGCAGCGTGGTGGAATCCGTGGCAGCGTTGTACTGGAAGCGGCAGCGATTGGTCATGTCAAAGCCCATGCCCAGGGAACCGATCGCCGACAGATTCACCGGCACATGCAGCGCGTACCAGTTTTCCATGGTGATGGGCGGGCCAAAGCGGGTGTCGTGAATCTTGCCGGCGGAGGGTGACGCCTGATACAGCCCCTGCAGCTCGCTGGCCGTACGCACCACCGCAGTATCGCCATTGGTGCCCCAGCCTTCGCCGATGAATTCGTTCAGGTTCGGCAGATCGCCCAGTTCCCGCGCCCGCAGCAGCAGTTCGGTGGAACCGATGGAGCCAGCCGCCATGAACAGGTATTCGCAGGCAATGGTGTACTCCTCAATCACCTCGCCCATCGGATCGATCTGCTTGATGTCCACCAAATAGTGGCCACTGGCATCACGGCCGATGCCTTTCACCTGCATGCCGGGATAAATGGTGGTGTAACCAGTGTCCTCGGCGTATTTCAGATAATTCTGGGTGAGATCGAATTTGGCGCCGTTGCTGTTGCCGTGATTACTCTCGCCCAGCGTCGCCGAAGGCCGGCTGCGGAAATGGCATTCCTTGCGCACCACATCCCAGTTCCAGATGCCGTCGATGGGCTGCGGCGTATAGCCAGCCAGCTTCACCTGTTTGTCCCACACGCGGGAATGGCCGAACGACGGCTTGTAATATAGATCCTTGGGCAGCGGGCTCAGTTTCAGCATCTGCCGCACGCGCGGATAATAGATGTTGTTCATTTCGTCGTAATTCACGACGTTGCCGAAAATCGTCTGGAAGTAGGATTTGTCGGGCTGGATCATCACGCCGGTGAAAACCTTCGAACCGCCGCCCACGCACGCACCGCGCCAGACGTCGATGTTTTCATATTCC
>JBMOPR010000339.1:0-2453 GCA_049323075.1 Pseudomonadota bacterium | reverse complement strand
GTTGTACCGCGCCGGCAATCGCATCGGCGCACTGGCGCATTATCACGTACCCGGCATGGATCGTCTGAGCGAGAAACTGAATTTCCGTCTGCTGCAGAAAGCGATACGGGAAAATCTGGATGCCGATCCGGAAAAGCGGGCGTTCCGGCATATCGCGTAATGGTGTGCAGTCATTTTGGCAGGGCAGTTTTGCTAGCAGGTTGTATGACGCATCAGAATGATATCCCCGACGTCGGTGGTAAATCCGTAACGCTGGTAGAACGGCACCATGTCTGGCCGGCAATACAGTTCAATGTGCTTGACGCGCTGAAGGTCGGGATGCGCCTGTATGGCTTCAACCATGCGCTCGCCCAGCCCTTTGCCGCGGGCGGACTGTGCCACGATCACATCGAAAATAAAGGCCTTGAACACATAGTCCGTCACCACCCGCGCGAACGCGATCAGCTGGCCCTGCTCGATAAAACCAAAAACAATTGAAGAGCCGTTGACGCAGCGGATCGTGTCCTCCAGCGTGCGGCCCTGCGACCACCATTCGTTCTGGTACAGCCGGTGCAGTTCGCGTGTCTGCGCGTCGTCGAGTTGATTCACAATCTGCATGTCGATGCCCTCGTGCGCCGACGGGAGTGGGAATGGGAAAATTGGGATGGCAGGTGTTTCAGATTTTTCTCGCGGTCACGAATACCGCCAGATAGGCCTGGCCGTTGTCGAAAATGAACACCCGGAAATCCGGTGCAAAAAAGGTGTACAGATACGGCAGATCCAGCGCACCAATGAAAGCATCGGCGTCGATCAGCCGCAGCAGCTTGCGGCCATAGTTGATCACATCCGGATGTAATTGTCGCTGCAGGGTGAATTCCTGCAGGGCCGGATGGGCGTCGAGATCGAACTGGCACAGCCGGTCCAGGAATTCGAACAGCGAATCCTCGATGAATTCCTGCAGGTCGAAATAGGCGGAACGCGTATCGCAACGGTAGGAGCCGACCACGAGCGGCCCCAGCTCCTGGCGTTCAATAACCGGTGTCAAACCGCTCGATGTCAATCCAGTCATGGGTACTTCCACTTCATCCCGGTTTACAACACTTTTTGCCAGTAACCGACGTCGATCCAGCGGCCGAATTTCCAGCCCACTTCCTTGAAGTGCGCCACCTGGCTCATGCCGAATTTTTCGTGCAGGGTGATGCTGGACGGATTGGGCAGTGAAATGCCGCCGATGACGGCATGATAGTTCGCTGCCTTCAATTGCAGCAACAGGGCCTCGTAGAGCTGGTAGCCCAGCCCCTGGCCAATATAGCCGTCCGCGAGGTAGATGGTGCTCTCCGCCGAGTAACGGTAGGCGCAGCGGCCTTTCCATTTTGAGGCATGGGCGTAGCCGGCAATAACCCCTTCCTGCTCGATCACCAGCCAGGGTAGCGGCGTGGACTGGATTTCCTCGATGCGGCCGGCCATGTCGTCCACCGATACCGCCTGTTCCTCAAACGTGATGATGGTGTTGAGGACGTAGTGGTTGTAGATGCGGGCAATGCTGTCGGCATCGTTTCGGGTCGCGGATCGGATCATGGGATTTCTCCTGCAGTCCTGCCATGATACCCGAATCTGCCCCCGTTGCTATGCCGGCTCAGAAGCAGCGTACACGGCGGAATTTGCGGATATTGTTTTTTTCGGACAGGCTGATGCCGAACAGATCGGCATAGGCGCGGTAGAAATGGGAGACATCGTGAAACCCGGCGGCGTGCGAGGCTTCGGTGATGGAGCGGTGCTCGGACAGCAGCATCAGCGCCCGCCACACAGCGGTGGAGCGGGCGTATTGCGACACAGTGGACCCGGTGGTGGCGCGGAACAGGTGGCGGAAGCGGTCCGGCGACAGGTTCGCTGCCTGGGCCAGGCGCGGCAGCTTGATCTCCGCCAGGGGCAGTCGTTCGATCAGCTCCAGCGCCGCCATCACCCGGGCGTCGAATTCCAGTGGCGCGGGGCGCCGTCCGGTGAGGATCTGCACCACCTCGGCGGCCAGTTCCGTCACTTCGGCGCAGGTCAGGGTGCCGGCCTGACCTGCTTTCAGCATGGGCATCAGGTGGTCGAACAGGACGGGGTCGAGCAGGCGCAGGTCGCGGGTTTCCAGCAGGGGTTGCAGGGCCACGTACTCCGGCGAGGCCACCGCGAAATCGAACAGGGCGAAGTCGACATTCTCGGCCCGTATATCGCCCCGCTCCATCAAGGGTGATGTCATCAGCGCCCGGGATTCGATGCGGCGGCCGTCCGGATATTCCAGCGCAAAGTTACCTGCCCCGGCCAGCAACACGCGAATCACGGGGCGGTGCAGGGTGCGGTCCTCTGCGGGGACGACAAAGGTCGGCGTCAATACCAGTATGCCGCGCTGCCGGTAATAGACGGTGCCCGTGAATTCCCCCATGCCTGCCTCTCTGTGATGCCTGTGAGGTCAGCATAGTAGAAACTTG
>JBMOPR010000338.1:1060-2456 GCA_049323075.1 Pseudomonadota bacterium | reverse complement strand
AACGCGATTGGAACGCGGCACGATGACAAGACGGGTGGGATTTTCGTGATCGGATTCGTCACGCAGATCGCTCACCATCGGCAGCTTTTTCTTGTTCATCTGATCGGCGATCTGTTCCAGGATTTTCGCGCCGGACACCTGGTGCGGCAGCGCGTCGATGATGATGTCGCCGTCTTCCACATGGTAGGTGGCACGCATGCGCAGCGAACCACGACCCGTAACGTACAGTTTGATCAGCTCATTGCGCGGCGTGATGATTTCCGCGCTGGTGGGGTAATCCGGCCCCTGCACGTACTCGCACAGATCATCCACCGAGCAGCCCGGATCTTCCAGCAAGCGGATGCAGGCCTTGCCCACTTCACGCAGGTTGTGCGGCGGAATGTCGGTGGCCATGCCCACCGCAATGCCGGTGGCGCCGTTCAGCAACACATTGGGCAGACGCGACGGCAGCAGCGACGGTTCTTCCAGCGTGCCGTCAAAGTTCGGCACCCATTCCACCGTGCCCTGCTCCAGTTCCGCCAGCAGCACGTCGGCATAGGGTGCCAGCCGCGATTCGGTGTAACGCATGGCGGCGAAGGATTTGGGATCGTCCGGCGAACCCCAGTTACCCTGACCATCAATCAGCGGATAGCGGTACGAGAATGACTGCGCCATCAGCACCATGGCTTCGTAGCAGGCGCTGTCGCCGTGGGGATGGAATTTACCCAGAACATCACCCACGGTGCGGGCGGATTTCTTGTGCTTGGCGGTGGATTTCAGGCCCAGCTCGGACATGGCGTATACGATGCGGCGCTGTACCGGTTTCAGGCCGTCGCCGATATGCGGCAGCGCGCGGTCGAGGATGACGTACATGGAGTAATCCAGGTAGGCACGCTCGGTATATTCTTTCAACGGAAGGCGTTCGATGCCTTCGAAATCGAGGGATTGGGTCATGGTGGCTCGGTGACAGGGACGGGATGAATGAACAAGTTGCTGTTCATTCTAATAGAAGAAACCGAAAAATACAGAACCGGCTCAGAGGGTTGGGCCGCAGGGGAAGAAAAACGGCGGGTGGAAGCGATATTGCTGCTCCCACCCGCCGCCAGGTCAGGGCGCTTACAGGTCGAAGCGGCCGCTGATATACAGACCATCCAGTTCCTGGTCGGAAGCAAAGCCTCCGGCAAGGGAGAACTGGCGGTTGAAGAAGAAACGCAGGCCGGCTTTCAGGCCCAGCTCGTCGTCATCCCAGAAATCGTTGTCGATATAGGAGATGTCGCCTTCCAGCTGCAGGTTCTGCTGGATGGCGAAACGGATGCCGCCGCGCAGCAACAGGCCGGTGTCATCCTCGCTGTCGTCGTAACCGAAAGGACCATCATACTCAACCTCGGCATTGATCAGCTGGATGCTGCCCACAAAA
>JBMOPR010000338.1:0-1050 GCA_049323075.1 Pseudomonadota bacterium | reverse complement strand
TGCTGATCGGCGTGTGGAACTGGCCACCGACGGTGAAGATGGTGCCGTCGAAATCGTCGCCCAGATCCAGCGTGTAGAAGCTGCCGATAATGCCGAAGCCTTTCTGCAGATCCACCGAACCGCCCAGGAACAGCGCATCGCCGTCGTCATCATCGCCGGTGTCCACTTCCCCGTAACCACCTTCGATGTAGGTGTAATTGAAATTGCCGGCGAATGCCGGTGCAGCTGCCAACAGCAAGGCGCTGGCAAGCAGGGTCTTCTTCATGATTGCTCTCCTGTGAGGTCAAAGTGGCGAAATGGTAACCCCCGCGCCGTCACAACCCAAGCCCGACCGCCGGATTTGTGCATCGGATCACCAAAAACGGCGCAGCATCAACGGAACTGCGAGGAATGGAATACTTCCTGACCGGCACGAGCCTCGACACGAAAGCGGTACCAGCGGCCGGGAGAAGCTATCAGGGGATTGTGCCAGCGCAGAAAATAACGGGCCATGCCGGCATCGCTGGCGCCATCGTGGATGATCTGTAAATCGTAACCCTGGTCGTTCACCGCCACGCCCTGCCCGTCCAGCAGCGGCACAAAGTGTTCGCCGTCGTCGCTGAACTCGATGGCCAGCAGGGGTTCGTGCAGGGCGATGGCCGACGGATGCACGTCCAGCAGCTGCATTTCCCAGTAGGGTTCCTGATTGGCCTGGGCATCCACGAACCGGGGCACCTGCAGCTCCACCCGATGACCGCTGGGCGTCACTGGGGCTGGATAATAGCTTTTGCTGGCCAGGGCGAAGGTCCATTCCTGCGGCAGGTCGGCATAACCGGGTTGCCGCAACAGCTCTCCCGCCAGCTTGGCAGATTCCTTCGCCAGAAATTCAGTGGTGTTGGGGCCGTAGATGGTGTGGCCGCCTTCGTACCACTGGGCGGAATATTCCTCGCGCGTGGCGCTGTAGCCGAAGAAGCCGTTGGTGTGACTGCTGACCACCACGCGGGAAACGGGATTTGCCGCAACGCCAAACGCATCGGTCACAGCGGACGCAATGCGGTTGCCCGCTTCAAA
>JBMOPR010000337.1:0-2460 GCA_049323075.1 Pseudomonadota bacterium | reverse complement strand
GCGCCCTGAAAAAAATCCAGGCCAAAAACGCCGATTCCGCGCCCTGGATCGCCCATGTCTTTTTCGTCACCGGCGATGACATGTGGGTGGGCATCACGCCGCGCCGGAATGCCGCGCCCTGGGCTACTGGTTACCCGCGTTTGCGTCAGCCGCCGTCGGCCCCCAGCCGTTCCACGCTGAAGCTGGAGGAAGCCTGGCTGCAGCTGATTCCCGAGCATCTGCGCAGTATCTACATCAAACCGTTCCAGAAAGCGGTGGATCTGGGTGCGGCTCCCGGTGGCTGGACCTGGCAGCTGGTGCATCGCGGTCTGCAGGTAGTGGCGGTGGACAACGGCCCCATGGACAAGCAGCTGATGGACAGCGGCCAGGTTACCCATTTGAGAGAAGATGCCTTTGCCTACAAGCCGCCCCGGCAGGTGGACTGGCTGGTGTGTGACATGGTGGAGAAACCGGCCCGGGTGGCGGAACTGATGGAGCGCTGGCTGACCAAGGGCTGGTGCCGTTTCGCCATTTTCAACCTGAAACTGCCGATGAAAAAGCGCTGGCAGGAGGTGGACCAGATTCTGTCGCGGGTGCGGGAGGAACTGGACGCGGCCGGCATTGAATACCGGCTGGCGGCGCGCCAGCTGTACCACGACCGCGAGGAAATCACGGTGTTTGTGGGGCCAAAGGAGTCGTAAACGGTGGGGGAGCGGGGTCTGGCCTACAAACTGGGCTTGCTGTTCTGCCTGTATTTTTCCCAGGGCCTGCCGTTCGGCCTGTTCAGTCATGCCGTGCCGACGCTGCTGCGCAGTTACGGCGTGGATCTGGAGATCATTGGTCTGGTGTCCATGCTGGGCCTGCCGTGGGCGCTGAAATTTCTCTGGGCGCCCTGGGTGGATCGCTATCATTTTCCCCGTCTGGGCCAGCGCAAAAGCTGGATTCTGCCGCTGCAGTGCAGTGCCGTTCTGGTGCTGGTGGGTTTCACGCTGCTGGACCCGGCGCAGTTGAAACAGGGCAGCTGGCTGTATCTGTTCATTCTGCTGGGTCTGATCAATCTGATCGCCGCCACGCAGGATATCGCTACCGATGGACTTGCCGTGCAGGCGCTGAGGCCGCAGGAGCGAGGTCTGGCCAATGGTCTGCAGGTGGGCGGCTATCGCGTCGGCATGCTGTTTGGCGGCGGCCTGGTGCTGGTGATTCTGGATTACCTGGGCTGGCAAAACTGTTTCTACGTGTTGGCGCTGGTGTTGTTGCTGGTCACCATTCCGGTGCTGTTTTACCGGGAAGAAGCCTCCGCCGGGCAAATGGCGCCGGACCATGTGAAGAACCACGTGCAGAACCATGCGCGGCCGGCCTGGTCGGCCATAGTGAGCTTTGCGATGCAGCCCGGTATGTGGGCCTGGCTGGTGCTGCTGATGCTGTACAAGGTGGGGGATTCGTTCGGGTCGGCCATGGGCAAGCCGCTGCTGGTGGATCTGGGGTTGACGCTGGAGCAGATTGGCTGGATCGGCGGCGGCGTGGGCATGGGCGCGGGGATCCTGGGAGCGGTGGCGGGCGGCTGGTGGGTGCAGACCCTGGGCCGGGTGCGGGCGCTGGTGCTGTTCGGCGTGCTGCAGTCGGTCGCCTTGTTGGGCTATGCCTGGCTGGCCTGGGCTGATCCCGGACTTGTCGGTGTGGTGGCGGTGAATGCGCTGGAGCATTTCGCCGGCGGCATGGCCACCGCCGCGCTGTTCACCCTGATGATGGACGCCTGCCGCCATGAGCAGGCCGGGTCCGACTATGCGGTGCAGGCCAGTCTGCAGGTGTCGATTACCGGCCTGGCCCATGCCTTGAGCGGATTCAGCGCCAAGTCGCTGGGTTATGGATGGCACTTCGTGGCAGCCATGGCCGTCAGCCTGCTGGCGCTGTTGCTGGTGCGACCCTGGCTGCAGCGTTTGCCTCAACCCCAGCGCGCGGCCTGGCATGCTTGAACGCCTATACTCGAAAGAAACAGGAACTGAAACGATGACCAACCCCACGTCCACTCACACGCCCACCCACCAGCTGGATGCCAGCGGCCTGATGTGCCCGGAACCGGTGATGATGCTGCACGGCAAGGTGCGTGAACTGGCTGCTGGCGACATTCTGGAAGTCATCGCCACCGATCCCTCCACCACCCGCGACATCGCCAAGTTCTGCCAGTTTCTGGGTCACACACTCCTGTGGACTGCTGAGTCAGATGGCCGCTTCCTGTATCACATCCGTATCGAGAAAAAGTAGTTATTCACTTTGGATCTGGATACGGCCTGTCTAAGAAGAAAAGCCCTGAAATTTCAGACAAAAAAGCCGGTTTGGCCAGCATGGCTGTAACAGTCTGTCGTGAATTGGTGTTTGATAAAAATCTAAACAAAAAGCCCTGCTATTCTTGTGTTAGTTGAATGGTTGAAGCGGAATTCAACAGGCTGATCTTTCTCGCTTCTGCTGCAGGCAGGTTCTATT
>JBMOPR010000336.1:0-2466 GCA_049323075.1 Pseudomonadota bacterium | reverse complement strand
GCGCAATCTGCAGCATGCCTTCCAGGATTTCTTTCGGGTAAACCGCGCCGGTGGGATTGTTCGGGTTGATGATGACGATGGCGCGGGTGCGGTCGGTGACCTTGCTGCGGATGTCATCCAGATCCGGGAACCAGCTGGATTCCTCGTCGCAGATGTAGTGCACCGGCTTGCCGCCGGACAGGCTCACGGCTGCGGTCCAAAGCGGATAGTCGGGCGCGGGCACCAGCACTTCGTCGCCGTTGTTCAGCAGTGCCTGCATTGCCATCACGATCAGTTCGCTGGCGCCGTTGCCCAGATAAATGTCGTCGATCTGCACATCGGCTATGCGCTTTTTCTGGTAGTACTGCATTACCGCCTTGCGGGCCGCAAACACGCCCTTGGAATCGCTGTAGCCGGACGCTTCCGGCAACTGCATGATCACGTCCTGGATGATTTCTTCCGGCGCCATCAGACCAAACGGGGCAGGATTGCCAATGTTGAGTTTCATCACGCGGTGGCCTTCTTCCTCCAGCCGGCGCGCTTCCGCCAGTACCGGGCCGCGGATGTCGTAACACACATTATGCAGTTTGGTGGATTTCAAAACCGGCTTCATATAAGGTCCTTTGGCCCTCATGGCGATGAACAAAACGTGCAGGGGGATGTAACATTGGGCTGTTCACGCACTCTCAATCAGCATAGCAACAGCTAGGCAATAGCAAGCGCGGGAAACCGCCTAGTGTATACGAAATCGGTTTGGGATTGACGGAATTTCAACAGGAATGCGTTATGGTCGATAAAGTGCAGAAAACCGAGCAGGAATGGAAACAGGAACTCAGCGCTGACCAGTTTGCCGTGTGCCGGCTGGCCGGTACCGAGCGCGCCTTTACGGGCAAATATTGGGATCACAAGGAGGAGGGGGTTTATGTCTGCGCCTGCTGTGGCACGCCTCTTTTCACTTCAGTGACCAAGTACGATTCCGGCTCCGGCTGGCCCAGCTTCTTCCAGCCGCTGCAGGCAGACGTGATCCGGGAAAAACGCGACAGCAGCCACGGCATGGTCCGCACGGAAGTGCTTTGTGGTGCCTGCGATGCTCATCTGGGCCATGTGTTTCCCGACGGCCCGCCGCCAACCGGGTTGCGTTATTGCATCAATTCAGTGTCGCTGGACTTCCGCCCCGATTCAGGTGACTGAAGTTATTAACACAGTCGCTTTACAAACCGTTACTTTATAACCATTCATAATTTGTACGATTGTTTCTATTCCCTTCACAAAATCTGAGCGGCGCAGCCCCGTGCGCTGCTGTCATCTTTTGCACTTGTTTTGTTCACAGTAAGTGGTTGCTAGCGCGCTAGCGCCTGATTTGCAGGGCGGGTGCAGGTAGCCTATTCGTGCACCAATTAAGTGACTGATAACTGATGAAAAAACAACTGCTCAAAATATAACCAATTTGTTGAAAATTACGACGGCTCCCCGCTGGACGATTTTTTACAGAATGTATCAACAGAGTTATCCACAGAAGTTGTGGGTAACTGATTGGTCAGGCAGAATTTATATTGTGCACAACCTAATTGCCTGCTATGGTCCTTTCACTATTGCCATCACAGCCACCATTGCCAGCACAGGGAGAACCAACATGTCCGAAAACATCTACAGCTTCAGTGGCGTCACCATGCAGGGCAAGGAAGTGCCCCTGTCCAGCTTCCAGGGCAAAGTGCTGCTGGTGGTCAACACTGCCAGCAAATGCGGTTTCACGCCCCAGTTCAAGGGACTGGAGGAACTGCACGAAAAGTACAAGGGCAAGGGGCTGGAAATCCTGGGCTTTCCCTGCAATCAGTTTGGCAAGCAGGACCCGGGTTCGAACGACGAAATCAACCAGTTCTGTGAGCTCAACTACGGTGTCACTTTCACCATGTTCCAGAAAGTGGACGTGAATGGCGACAATGCGCACCCGCTATTCAAATACCTGAAAAAGCAGGCACCGGGTGTGCTGGGCACTGAAGCCATCAAGTGGAATTTCACCAAGTTCCTGGTGGACAAGAACGGCAAGGTGCTGGAACGCTATGCGCCCACGGACACCCCGGAGAAAATCGAAAAGGATGTGGCGCGCTTGCTGGCCTGATTGCGTATGAACGCCGGGGAAAACAGTCTGGATGCGCTGCTGAAGCTGGATAATCAGTTCTGCTTTGCACTGTATGCCCTGTCGCGCCGGGTGACGGCTCTGTACCGGCCGCTGTTGCAGGAACTGGGGCTGACCTATCCCCAGTATCTGGTGATGCTGGTGTTGTGGGAAGCGCAGGGCCAGACGTTGCCGGATGCCTTTGTCGGTGTGCCGGTGCGGTTCGTGGGTGAGCGCCTGCACCTGGACACCGGCACCCTGACGCCGCTGCTGAAACGGCTGGAGGCCTCTGGACTGGTGTTGCGCGAGCGGTCCCAGCAGGATGAGAGGGAGGTGCGGTTGCGGTTGTCCGGGGCGGGTTTGCTGTTGAA
>JBMOPR010000335.1:0-2467 GCA_049323075.1 Pseudomonadota bacterium | reverse complement strand
ATGCAGAACTGAGTGGCGGCTGGCCGTAGCTCAGCCAGTGGTGGCACTGGCCGTTGCCGGTGGGGCTTTCAGTTTCAGCAGACCGATCAGCAGAAAGCCGCCGATGAACATGATGCCGCCGTAAAAGGCCGGTGCCAGCGCCATCTGCGGATTATGCAGGAACGTGGTGGTCACCAGGATGGCCAGCGCCGCATTCTGGAAGCCGGTTTCAATGGCGATGGTGACGCGTTGCGACAATTCCAGCCGGACCAGTGCGGCCAGCGCAAAACCCAGCGCCATGGAACCCAGATTGAGGGCCAGCACGGCGGGTCCCAGATCCAGCAGCGAATTCAGGAACACCTCGCGGTTGCGCCAGCCGATGCCCAGCATCAACAACACCAGTACGGCCACAGACAGCCGGCGAAAGCCCGTTTCCATGCGTCCTGACAGATCGCCGGCATAGCGCCTCAGCGCCATCCCCACCGCAATGGGCAGAACGGTGAGCAGCGCAGTGGACAGGATGGTCTGCAATACCGGCAGCTGGATGTCGGTACCCTGGCCCATGAAATGGCGCAGGAAAAAATTGATGAACATCGGCAGCGTGATCACCATCAGCACATTGCTGATGGCCGTGAGTGTAATGGACAGTGCACTGTCGGCCCGGGCCAGCAGGGTCAGCAGATTGGAGCCGACTCCGCCGGGACACAACGCAATGATCATCAGCCCCACGGCCAGTTCCGGCGCCATCGGCACCAGTGACACGATCAGGAAACCCAGCGCCGGCAATAGCAGCACCTGCGCCAGCAGGCCTGTGATAACGGCTTTCGGATACAGATACAGGCGCTGGAAATCCAGCGGTTGCAGCGTCATGCCCATGCCCACCATCATGGCGGCGAGCACACCTGGAATCAGAAAAGTGCTGACAATTGATTCTTCCATCGCAATCAGGCCCGGTGAAGTGATCGACAAGGTTGCAGCAATAAAAAACAGACGCGGGAATTGTAATGAAACAGATCCGTTTTGAGTGCTGTGGTCTGGTAATTTAATGTAGTCAACCGACAGGAAGAGAAGCGAATTTCTTCATGAATATTTACCACGACACCTTTGCCCGCCATTTGCTGTCCGCACCGGATGCGCCCGCCCTTTGCGTGCAGGGCAGCACTTTTTCCTACCGCGATCTGGAGTGCTGGGTAAACGGCTGTCGTATTGCGTTGCGTGATTGTGGCGTGCAGACCGGCGATCCTGTCGCCGTGCTGGCCAGCCGCAGTCTGGTGGCGTATGTGGCGATCCTGGCCTGTGCGGCGGAGGGTTTCACCTGGGTGCCGCTGAATCCGGCATTTCCCGATGCCCGTAATCAGCGCATGCTCACGCTGTCCGCGGCGCGGGTGCTGGTGGCGGGGCGGGAAGCGGCAGACCAGAGCCAGCGTCTGGCGGAGGACGCGAATTTGCAGGCGGTGCTGGCACTGGAGGAGGCCGTGCCGGACGCCCGCCGGTTTGCGCCATCGGATCAGGTGTTGCCGCTGGTGCGGTTTGCCGCCGATTTGCCGGCCTACCTGCTGTTCACCTCGGGCACCACCGGCGTGCCCAAGGGCATCCCGGTCAGCGTGGGCAACCTGCTCGCTTACCTGCAGAATTTCCACGCCCTGTATCCCCTGCCGGCGGGCCTGCGCTATTCGCAGATGTTCGACCTGACGTTCGATCTGTCGGTACACGATCTGTTCGTGTGCTGGCAGCAGGGCGGCTGTCTGGTGATTCCCACCGCCCAGGATCTGCTGATGCCGCTGCAGTTCGTGCGCCGCCAGCAGATCCAGGTCTGGTTTTCCGTGCCCTCCATGGCCAGCATCGCCAAGCAGAGCGGATTGTTGCGGGCGGGCGTATTGCCGTCGCTGCAGTTCGCATTTTTCTGCGGCGAGGCGTTGCCCACCGCCAGTGCACTGGCCTGGATGGATGCTGCGCCCAATGCCCGCGTCGCCAATCTGTACGGTCCTACGGAAGCGACCATTGCCATCGCCGCATTCGAACTGCAGCGCGACCGCGACGACTGGCGCCAGTTGAGCGTGGTGCCCATCGGCTGGCCCTATCCCGGCCAGCAGGCCCGCGTGGTGCGCGAGGACGCAACGCTGGCGGCGCCGGGAGAAAGCGGCGAACTCTGGCTGGCGGGCACGCAGCTCAGCGCGGGTTATCTGGCAGACGCCGCAAAAACCGCTGCCGTGTTCGTGCAGCAGCGGTTCGCCGGATGTGATGAAACACGCTGGTACCGCACTGGCGATTGCGCCACCATCCATCCGGATTTCGGCATCCTCTATGCCGGCCGTCTCGACCGTCAGGTGAAGATCAACGGCTACCGGGTGGAATTGCAGGAAGTGGAGCACTGCCTGCGCCAGGTGGCGGGCACCCAGCTGGCGGCCGTGGTGCCCTGGCCGCGCAGTGCCGACGGCCTGTTTACCGGCGTGGTCGGATTTGTGGCACAGGCCTGGCAGACGGAGGA
>JBMOPR010000334.1:0-2469 GCA_049323075.1 Pseudomonadota bacterium | reverse complement strand
CGGGAATGGGCCAGCTGTAAATTCAGCGCGGTTTCCCGCTCGGCGCGCAGCAGGTTGATGCGGTCCGCCAGTGCGAAGGAGAACAGCAGCACCTGGATGGTGGTGCCAAGCTGGAACACATAGGCACCCACCCACCAGGAATGGATGAAATTGAAACTGTTCAGCACCCATACCAGGATCGACACCAGCACACCCAGCCAGGCCAGCAGGTAATAGCGTGCGGCCTTGAATCCGCGCTGCAGACACAATGACGCTGCAATCACCACCGACACAACCGCCAGCAGATACTGCACCGACAGCACGGACGCCGCGATGTAGTGATCGGCCACCACCACGACCGGAAAGCAGGCAATGCTGGTCAGGATCAGAAAAGCAATCACATAGTTGATCAGACGCGTGTTTTTCGGCGTATTCAGGAAGCTGCGGGCAAACAGCAGCACAAACAGCACACCCAGTTCTGCAAACACCAGATTGCTTTTGTTGTTCCACCATATCTGCTCGGGCCACAGGTATTCGAACCCCACGCCCTTGATCGACACGGCGAATCCAAACACGCACACCAGATAACAAACGTAGACGATGTAGCTGTTGTCACGGATCGACAGGTAAATAAACCCGTTGTAGAAAATCATGATCAGCAGCACGCCGTAGAAGATGCCTTCCAGCAGCGAATCGTGATGCTCGTTTTCCAGATAACGCGCGCTGGACCAGAGTGTGGCGGGAATCTGCAGGGTGCCGTTGGTTTTCACCCGCAAGTACAGGGTCGTCGACTGACGGGAGGGCAACTGGAACGCAAACAGCACGGCATGATGCGACACGGAACGCTGCGAGAACGGCACCGAATCGCCCGAGCGTTGGCGCAGCCAGTGGCCGTCGTCATCGGGAACGTACAGGTCAATCTCGTCGATGGCACGGCCAAGCCCGGCAATTTCCAGCACCCAGGCTGTGCGGATGCGGTCCGTGCTGTTCACGTCCAGGCGCAGCCAGTACACGGCGTCCACGTAACCAAACGCCAGCGTTTCCTCCTGATTCGGCTGGAACAGGATACCGGAATCCGGACGCACCAGATCCGCAATGGTCCATTCGCCCCTGCTGTCGTGGACATAAGCCAGATGGGTCGCAAGCGGGTAATGCCCAACCTCCTCCGACACTGTCAGTACCGGCGCCCGCGATAGCGAAGCCGGTGCGAAACCGGCCAGCACGCAGAACAACAGGCACAACAACGGCGGAATCAAGCGTGGCAGGCCGCGTTGACTTCCTAACATGGTTTCGTCATCTTCCGGATGCGAATGGAGCCGCCTCAATAGGGGCAGAAATCGATCAGTTTGCGAACGTTAAAGCGAGCACACTGAAGTATAGTAGCGGTTCACACTGGCTACCATTTGATCAGACCAACGAGCCACGATTCATGCTAGCCATTTATATATATCAGATAGTTGAGAAACACTTATAAACCCGTTTCGAGAAATATTGCTCATGTCCCAATGGACCGTTTATATGGTGGAATGCAGTGACCGCACCTATTACACCGGCATCACCACCGATCTGAGCCGCCGTCTGGCTGAACACAATGGCACCCGCAAGGGCGCCCGCTACACACGCACCCGCCAGCCGGTTACGCTGGTATATTCAGAATTGCAGCACGACCGATCCGCAGCCGCCGCCCGGGAATACCAGCTCCGGAAATTGCCACGGGCGGCCAAGCAGGCCCTGATCCATGCTGCCGCATCTGGCTGACAGGTCATTTGCCTTGACGGCCGAACTGGCCGAGAATGCCGCCCCTTGCACAGGGCAGTTGTACGGCTGGTTCAACCGGCCTTTTCAAAGGTGTAGAAAACATGACAGACAAGCTGCAGTTGGACCCCAACGATTTCCAGGACCCGGAAAAGATGAAAAAAATCGTGCGTGTGTTGATCATGGCCGTGGCGAAGGTGCCGGAGGAATTTGGCCGTGACGCCATCTGGGGCGGACTGGAGGCGCTCGAGGAAGAACTGGCCAAGCCGGTCGACCACCGCCATTTCACGCAACACTGATTTTCAAGTTCCATGTCCCCGGAATTCAATCCGTTTGAGATTGCCTCGCGCCACGCGTCCCGCCAGGTGCCCGTCGTTCCTCCATCCACGAGCGTTGCAGACCTGAAGGCATTGCTGGGCCGGGAAAGCTTCGAGTGCGCCAGCCATATCGTGGTGTGTGAGGACGACCGGTTTGTGGGTGTGCTGCGGATTGAAGACATGTTGCCGGCAGCCGATAACCGGCTGGTGCGCGAGCTGATGGACCCGGACGCGCCCACCATCAAACCCGGCGTGGACCAGGAAAAAGCCGCCTGGCATGCAGTGAAACACAACGAGGCGGCACTGGCGGTGGTGGATGAGAACGGGAGCTTCGTTGGCCTTATTCCACCCTATCAGTTGCTGACCGTGCTACTGCAGGAACACGACGAAGATATTGCACGTCTGGGTGGATATCTCA
>JBMOPR010000333.1:0-2472 GCA_049323075.1 Pseudomonadota bacterium | reverse complement strand
GGTGACGAACTGGATCAGCGCCACGTGGAATTTGTCGGCCTTGCCGGTGAGGGCTTCGATGGCGGCACGCACCCGGGCGATGTAACCGTGATGATCCGCGCCCCACACATCGATCAGCGTGTCGAAATGACGTTCCAGCTTGTTCAGGTGGTAGGCCACATCGGCGGCGAAATAGGTGTGAATGCCGTTGTCGCGGATCAGCACGCGGTCTTTCTCGTCGCCCAGCTGCGAGGTGGCCAGCCAGAGCGCGCCGTCTTTCTCATACACCTGCCCGCGCTGCTTCAGCAGGTCCATGGCGTGGGCAATGGCGCCGCTGTCCAGCAGCGAGCGTTCGGAAAACCACTGGTCGAATTCGACGTTGAAGGACTGCAGCGTGGCGCGGATGGAATCCATCTGCGCATTCAGCGCGAAATCCTGCACCACCCGGTAGCCGGAATCCAGCAGGGTGCGCACGCGTTCGATCAGGGCGTCCAGGTGCTGTTCTTTTTTGGATTTGATCTCTTCACGGGTTGTTGCCGTGTCGCTTTCCTGCGGGTCTGCGGGATCTTCCGGCAGTCCCTGCATCACTTCGGAATACAGGCGCAGGTACTTGTCACTTACCTTGGCTTTCAGCGCTTCGGCGCAGTCTTTCACGTACTCGCCGGGATAGGCGCGTGACGGGATTTGCACGCTCTGGCCGCAGGCTTCCAGATAACGCAGGTACACCGACACTGCCAGCACATCCGCCTGCCGGCCGGCGTCGTTGATGTAGTACTCGCGGTGCACCTGATAGCCGGTGGCCTGCAGAATGTTGCCCAGTGCCGAGCCGTAAGCTGCGCCACGACCGTGGCCCACGTGCATCGGTCCAGTGGGGTTGGCAGAGACGAATTCCAGCAGCACTTTTTCGCCATTGCCCACGTTGGGGGACGAGTACGCGGCGATGTTTTCCAGCACCTGCCGCACTACGGCAAAACGGCTGTCGGCGGACATGAAGAAGTTGATGAAGCCGGGGCCGGCGATGTCCACCTTGGTAATGGCCGTGTTGGCCGGCAGGTTGTCGACGATCAGCTGGGCCAGATCCCGCGGCTTCTGCCCGGCGGCCTTGGCCAGGGTCATGGCCAGATTGGTGGCGAAGTCGCCGTGGGTCTTGTCCTTGGTGCGGTCCACCTGGATGCGGCGTGGCGCATCAGCCGGAATGATGCCGTTGGCGACGAGGTTGTTGAACGTGGTATCCAGCAGGGCTTCCAGGGTCTGTTTCATGGGTTTGGCGCGCGGTCGGGTCCGGTTGAATGTCAGGCGGCTTGTCGCAGGCTTGCCGCGAAGAGCCGGGTATTATGGCCGTTCAGGGGGGGGATTGCCAGAAGGCCCATTTGATTACGTTTTGTTCCGTTGAGTTGCGGCGGGTAAAGAATGGTTGCTCTGTCGTTGCCGGCGCTGGCGCCACCGGATGGCCGACTTAGAATGACTTTAATTCCTATAAAAATAACTAGCGGTCTGAAGTAATGCTGGCTCGTTCCCGCACTTTTCTCAGTCAGGCGACTCCGGCGCAACGCTGTATTCTGGTGGTGTCCCTGAATGTCCCCTTCCTGCTGGCGTTCATGGCCGCCCAGAGCGCGGGGTTGCTGGTCCCGTCCTGGCGTACCTATCTGAATCCGTTCTGGATGCAGCTTGGCAACCTGGTATTGGGCAGTGTGGTGGCGATCGAGGTGGCCATCGTGCTCTGGCTCCGGCCCCGCCGGTTCAGCCGCCGGCCATTGCCCGGAATCTATTTGTTACTGGCCTGTCTGGTCAGCATTGCCTTTTCCTACGAAGCCTTTCTGTGCGGCAACCTGACTTTCCCCACCAATCTGGTGATTATCTGCATCATTCCCTGCGGCCTGTTGTTGCTGGACATGCGCTCCACCGGCATTGCACTGGGGCTGGGCGTGATCTTCATCTGGCTGAACGATCTGGCGATTTTCAGTGGCCTGCTGCCCTATGCACCCGGCTACGCGCCAGCGGCCTTCACTGACGGCAAGCATGCGCTGATGGCAGAAGCCTTTCGCACGGGTGTCCTGTACGTGAGTGTTGCCGCCTACGGCTTGCTGATCTGGGTGTTGTTCGGACACTACGATTTTCACCGGCATTCGCTGACCCTGATGTCGAACCAGGACATGCTCACCGGGCTGGCGAACCGCCGTCATTTCATGGAGCGGCTGGAGGCCGAGTGTGCCCGGCTCACGCGGATTCACGCACCACTGTGTCTGGTCATGATCGATGCTGACCATTTCAAGAAAATCAATGACAGCCATGGACATCCGGTGGGGGACGATGTGCTCCGCACCCTGTCACATCTGCTGGGCCAGCACATGCGGGTGCCGGCGGACCTGCCGGCGCGGATCGGTGGCGAGGAGTTCGCAATGCTGCTGCCGGACACCCGGCTGGAAGGCGCCGTGGCCGTGTGTGAGCGTATTGCCTCCAGTCTGCGTCGCACGCCACTGCAAAGTCCGCAGG